>CAMTFT010000055.1 GCA_947071365.1 uncultured bacterium
TTCCCGTAGTCACGCCAATGAAGTAAATCGTTGGCTGTTTCGCTTTTTCATACTTGCACATGTTCATCATCCTTTAATGTTTTTATATACCTTTGTCGTAACATTATAATATTATATCTTCATGCTTTTGTCAAGTTTGATTTCCCCAAAAATGGCCTTTCCATGTTTTTTGTCAGTTTTACACAAAACACCCACTGTTTTTCGCAAAAAAACAACGGTTTCAGCCCGCTGCTTTTATTAAATATATCCAAATATCATGAAAAATCCCAAAGGGTTCTTTCGAGCTTGATTTCCGGAATCAGGCAGTCTATAATACCATCATGTCATGATACCAGGGTCAAAAGGTCAGGATCCACAGTGTGCTTGCACACAGGTGGATGGATGACCTTATGGCGGTATCTCTTGATCTCAGCATCACAACAGGAGGGATCACCGATTATGTCAATTGAAGATTACAAGAAGGCTTATAAATCCGGAAAGAAGGACTATCAGAACAGAATGATGCGGGGCGAGCGTCCCACGCTCCAGGTACTGGAAAATATTCTTCCGCCGAAGGACTCTTATTCCATGGTATCACTGGGACTTGTTCAGATTCCCATTGAGCAGATCGTCGGAACGAGATATGAAGGACGAAGCAGCGCCTTCTCCGGCAACTACATGCCGATACTGGGTGAAAACACGGAATTTGCGAGAAAATGGGCCGGCCTGAGCACCGCTCTGGAGGAAGAAGGCATCCGTGACCCCATCAAGGTTTATGAATATATGAATAAATTTTACGTGGAGGAAGGGAATAAGCGCGTAAGCGTCATGAAGTATTTTGAATCGATCTCCATTCCCGGCAACGTTACGCGTATCATCCCGAAACGCACGGATGAACTGGAAAATAAGATTTATTACGAATTCCTCGACTTTTACAAGCTGTCAAAAATCAATTATATCTGGTTTTCCAAAGAGGGAAACTTTGTAAAGCTTCAGAAGGCAGTCGGCAAGCAGCCCGAGGAAGTCTGGACAGACGATGAGCTGATGGATTTCAGCTCCATGTACTCCCGCTTTCTGGCCGCCTACCGTGCCAACGGCGGCGACAAGCTGAAGAATACGCCGGGGGACGCTTTTCTGGCCTTCATCACTCTTTACGGTTACAAAGCCCTGAATGATACGACAGCCGCCGACCTGTCAAAACTGGTGGAAAAGAGCTGGGAGGAGTTCAAGCTTCTTGGCGAAGATGAAGAAATTGACCTGAAAATGGATCCTACCACAGAGAAGAAGCCCCTGCTCAGTCGGCTTCTCTCCAGCGGCCCGTCAAAGCTTAAGATTGGTTTTATTTATACAAAGACAGCCGTTTCCTCCGCCTGGACGTACGCTCATGAGCTGGGACGGCTCCATCTGGAGCAGACCTTCCCAGACGAGGTATCAACGCTCTGCTTCGACAATGTCACCGTTGATACGATTGACGAGTGTCTGCAGAAGGCCGTTGACGAAGGCTGCAACCTGATTTTTACAACGACGCCTTCCTTTGCGGCGGCCAGCGTCAAGGCAGCTATCGCCAATCCCGGCGTGCGTATCCTGAACTGCTCCCTGAACACCTCGCACCGCTATATCCGTACGTACTACGCCCGGATGCACGAGGCAAAATTCCTGATGGGAGCCATCGCCGGCGCTATGGCAGAGAACAATAAGCTCTTATATATAGAAGATTATCCGTTGTTCGGCAGCATTGCAAACATCAATGCCTTCGCTCTGGGCGCTAAAATGATCAACCCCCGGGCGCAGATCTATCTGGAATGGTCCTCCATGAAGGATATCGACATCTCGGAGCGCATCCGCCAGATCGATCCGGCCTGTATTTCAGGAAAAGATATGGTGACACCGGAGGAGGCTTCCCGCTACTTCGGTATTTACCACATGGCTGGCGGCCAGCCGCGCAACCTTGCCATGCCGCTGTGCCACTGGGGCAAGTTCTACGAAAAGCTGATCCGGACGATCATGGACGGAACGTGGAAATACGATGATACTTCCAGTAAAGCGATCAATTACTGGTGGGGCATGTCCTCCGGTGTCGTGGACGTTGTCTGCTCACAGAATCTTCCAATCGGCACGAAGCGCCTTGTGGATCTGCTGAAGCATACCATCAGCGCGGGAGAGTTCAACCCATTTTCCGGCATCATTTATTCTCAGACCGGTATCATCAAGGGAGATCCGGGGCACACGCTTTCTCCGGAGGAGATCATGACCATGGACTGGCTTGCCGAAAATATCATCGGTTCCATTCCACAGGCCACACAGCTTACGGAACACGCGAAGCCTGTGCTCTCGCAGCAGGGGCTTACGAGTGTGAAGAATGACTGACAATGTTAAGGACGGCTGACAGCGTGAAGAACGACTGGCAACGTTATGAACGGTTGACAGCATTAAGACGTTAACGACAAGTGACAACGAAAGGTTTGGGACTGGTATGCGGATCATGGCAATTGCGGATGAGGAATCCTCCTATTTATGGGATTATTTTGATAAGAGTAAGACTGCTGGAATCGACCTCATCATTTCCTGTGGGGACTTAAATCCCCACTACCTTTCTTTTCTGGCTACGCTTACCTCCCTGCCGGTTCTGTATGTACACGGCAACCACGATGAAAAATATGATAAAACACCGCCGGAGGGCTGTATCTGTATCGACGATACGATCTACGTGCATGAAGGGATACGCATTCTGGGGCTGGGCGGTTCCATGCGTTACCGCCCGGGCAATTACCAGTATACGGAACGTGAAATGCGCAGAAGGGTCGCAAAGCTCTGGTTTCAGCTTCTTATCCACCGCGGCTTTGACATTCTCGTCACCCATGCTCCGGCGTATCAGCTCAATGATGGCCGTGACCTTCCACACCAGGGATTTAAGGAATTTATCCGGCTGATGGAAAAATATAAGCCCAGATATCTGCTTCACGGCCACGTTCACCTGTCCTACGGCCGTGCCCATAAGCGGTATGACAAATATCTGGACACCCATGTGATCAATGCATATGAAAGATTTGTTTTTGATTATGAAGCGGATGAGCACAGCACGCTGCGGTATGGCATACCGGGCGAAGTACTCTCAGATGACTGACAGATACGTGACAAATTTACGTCTACGCCTCTGTCAGTTATTTTTATTTCTTATTTTCTACCGGAGCGCCGCCGATCCTTTTTGAAATCAAATATCTCGGACGGCCCTTCACTTCTTCATATATCTTCGCGATATAATACCCGATGATTCCAAGGCTTATCATAATAATGCTGCCGATGATCAGTATCAGCAGGATCACTGTTGTGAAGCCTTCTACGGCGTGACCGCTGAAATATCTCACCAGCGACTGAATGCCAAGGATGACCGCCATCAGAAATACAAAAACTCCGGCCACCGTCACACACTGCATCGGAACTGTAGAAAAGGCTACGATATTTTTTATGGCATACTGCACCAGAGACCAGGTAGACCACTTGGATTCTCCCTCGGTCCGCTCCTGCACATCGAATTCCACCGTAGTTCCCCGGAATCCGATCCAGGAAGACAGCGCCCGGAAAAATACGTTTCTCTCCGGCATACCAAGCAGCGCATCCACTGCTCTGCGGTCCAGCAGCTTAAAATCCGATGCCCGCGTCATATCGATCTTTACGGCTTTGGAAATGATTTTGTAAAACATTCCTGCACTGGCCCGGTGCAGAGCGCTCTCTTTGCCACGGGTACGCTTTACACCTTCTACGACCTCATAGCCCTGCTCCCACAGGCGGTACATCTCTATTAAAGTCTCCGGCGGATGCTGCAGATCGCAGTCCATCACGGCGCAGCAGTCCCCTGATGCGTTCGCCAGCCCGGCCAGCATAGCCGATTCTTTCCCGAAATTCCGCGAAAAATTTACGCCCACGACATGAGCATCTTCCTTTGCTGCCTTCTCAATTTCCTCCCAGGTCTTATCCTTCGAACCGTCATTTACGAACACGATCTCGTATGCAATATCCGCACCGGAAAGTATTCTGCCGACCGTTTCCGCCGCCTTGCTTATCATCTTTTCTTCATTATATGCTGGTAAAACTACTGAAAGCATGTTAATTCCTTCCTGTTGTCTCTTTAATCTCTAAACATATTTTGGAGCAGCGTACCTTATTTTACCCAATATCCGGCAAGTTGAACGTGACAGGATAGACTACTCCAGCGTATAATCTGCGTACTCTCCCAGATCCATCAGCACAATGCTGTGGCTCGTTCTGCGCTGGCTCACCGGAATCATCTGCATATAATCCCCATACAGATACGTCAGATATTTGTCATATTCCTTTGGCACCGGGAACTGATATCCCTCAAAATCCACGTACACGGCTTCCTCAAGCCACGCTGCCGGGAACGAACCTCTTTTCAGATTTCTTCCCATTCCGTCATACAAATATTCCGTCTTACGGTTCTTAAAAAATTCCAGCGAACGGTTCTGGGCCCAAAGCGCAAAACGCATCGGTATCAGGTATTTCACGTGATCCACAATCTTGCAGATAATGGGATGCGCGCCCCCTCCCTTGATATCCGTGTCGCCCCACTTATTAAATACGACAGACCGCGTCAGCATTGTAGCCATCAGATGAAGCTTCTGCGACCATTTATGACGTCCCGTCCTGTCATGGGAAAGCACATCAAAGAAAATACCGTTGTGCATATCCATAAAATGTCCCGTGAATTCCGTCGCGAACATCGTATTGTTGATGCGCAGCTTCGTGAAGGGATTGTAGTTCCCCTTCTCAGTCTCGGGAATCTGCATGAAAATATTGTCGGGAAGCTCCTGCTGCACGACCTTCTGAAACTTATCATAGTCCTCCCGCAGCATCATAACATCCGCGTCGTCATCCCACGGAATAAATCCGTGATGCCGGATCGCGCCCAGCAGCGTACCCCCCGCCAGAAAGTATTTGATGTCGTGTTTTTTGCATATCCGGTCAATCTCCAGAAGATATCCCAGCAGGATCTTCTGTACCTTATCCAGCTTGCCGAGATACGTGTTGTCGAAAATGAACACCTCTCCCGTATTCTGAAGACTTTTTACGAGAATGATCAGGCCATCCTCCAGCGATACCTGCGGCACGAAACCGTAATGCTCGATCAACTGTGTATTCAGCCAGATGCCGGATATACCGCTTCCGCAAGCAGACTCTTTGCCGCTGACGTATTCTTTTTTGCTGGCATGCTCTTTTCCGGATGCACTGCCGCCTCCGCTGACATGCTCTTTCCCGAATGCACTGTCGCCTCCGCTGGCATGCTCTTTCCCGAATGCACTGTCGCCTCCGCTGGCATACTCTTTTCCAGAGGTATCTCCCCCGCCGCAGGCACCGTTACCTGTCATGGAGATATGGCATTTATCCGGGAAATTATTGTAAAGCAGGATCCCCAGCTCGCCCACCGACGCATTGGAGGCCCGGCCGGAGATGTTGAATATCTTATTTGCCGGACACTTTGTCAGCACAAACTGTATCGCCGTCAAAGCATCATGAATACTGATATAGGAATTTTTATCCTGGGACAGCACGATACTCATTTCCTGTCCCAACGCTGTTTTTTCGGCAAGCTCTGCCACAGGGTGGTTCATCATCGGTATACACGCCCCATAAATCAGCCCTGTACGAAGAATATCAAAGGGCACTCCCTTTGCCCGCGCCCCGGCAGTCAGACCACTTTCCATCGTCTGAAGCAAATACTGTGCATCGTAGCCCGACGCACACGGATCTGTTTTCCCGGACTCATACTCCGAGGCCGCAAAGCCGTACCCCAGCTTCCCGTAAACGCGCCCGTCCGACAGCAGCAGCACCCGCTTGCAGGGAATCGCAAGCACAGCCTCCAAGAGCGCTTCAAAACGCTGCAGATACGTAATCGTCTCCAGAACATTCATCCTTATTTCCTGACAGCAAATGCCTGTCAGAATAATATAGTCCGCTTCACCCAAAGCAAACTCCTGCTCCGAATAAACGCGCTCCACCTGAAGCTTTCCGCTTTCACATACCGCGCTCATCACTCGAAGGTCTGCCTTAATACTGTCATTCCAAGCCAAAAAAGACCACGCAATCGCCTTTTGCAGCTCTGCCTGCTCTCCAACCAGAAGCACTTTCGCCCCTTTTAGCCTGGAACCCGGAACCAGCTCAGAGCGCACGGGCGCCTGCGCCCAGTCCAGTTCAAATTCATTTAAATAATCCCGCAGCAACATAATTGTCCATACTTTCCTAAATGTGTTAAGTCATCGCATTTTGATCGTTTCCAGTTTCGCAGCGTCTGTCTTAATGTGCAACGGCGACAACGGTGACGGCTCTGTCTCCTGTTCTTTTATCTGCATCGGAAGATTGTACACCTCACCCGGAGCTCCAAAAAGTAGTACCTTCACGGCTGCCTCAAGCACGGTCGTCAACGCACCGCCCCCTGCCGGAGTTCCAGTTCCAGACTTCGCCGCAGCTATACCCGGCTTGTCGCCTGTCTGCTCCCGAAGATCTGACTTCACATCATCACTGTCCACTCCGGCATCTGCCTGCTCTCGAAGCCCCGATTTCACATCATCTCTGCTCGCTTCTGCATCCGCCTGCTCTCGAAGCCCTGATTTCACATCATCTCTGCTCGCTTCTGCATCTACTCTGACGATTCGTACCGGCGCTCCTTCTTCTGCCATCCGATACGCCAGATGCTCCGCCATGCGAATCGCCGTAATCACCTGATCATCTGCCGATGTGTGACAGGCGTACCCCAGCTCGTACTCCGACAGCTTATGTCCTGCTCCGAAAACCTTTCCGTATACCCGATTGTCTGATACGAGAACAGCAGATGCAACCTTTTTCTGTGCCAGTATTTTCAGCTCCTCCAGCAATCCGCTCAGTTCAGAGCTGTGTTCCATACCGCCAAAAAGAAATACGTAATCATTTTCCCCGGCCCCCGCCAGGTCATCCGACACCTCGAAGGCTTCTCCCATCTGACTGCTTTTATATGTCAGACTTTGCCAGAAAATCTCCTTCTGGCGGCCGGCAATGCCAGCCAGTATGATTCTTTTTCCCGAAAGCTTTTCCCACAGGATTTCAGAAGAATCCAGATATTTTTCCTGCTTCAGTTCCATTTTGACCCTCACTCGATTTTGCTTTACATGCGACCTGCGCTGTCATCCGCCGATTTTGCTCCTTTTCCATGAGCCGTGCGCACCTCGATTTCGCTTCGCTTCATCTCGGTCGCGGGCTTCGCCCTATAAAATCGCCGCCCGACATCTTCGGTCGCATGCGACCTGCGCTGTCATCCGCCGATTTTGCACGGCTCATTGCCATCGCGCATAAATTTCATCAAAAGCTCGAACATCTCGGGCAGATCTACCTTCGCGCTCCAGCCCAGCGCATTCAGCTTTTCCGAATTTACCAGCATTCTGGACGTGGGCGCATAACCGAATTTGTTCGCGTCTTCCGGGATATCAAATACAAGCTTTGAACCGCTCTGCGGATGTTCCCGGATCAGCATTTCCGCCATCTCCCGAATCGTACAGAAGGTTCCCTGATTTGAAATATTATACGCCTCTCCGTCTGCTCCCCGCAGAAGCACAGTCAGAAGGCCAAGCACTGCGTCCGTCGTATAACAGTAACAGTGCGCCTTGCTGCCGTCCGTATGAAGCACAATATCCTGCCCGTTCATGATACTGCGGGCAAACTGCGCGAACACTCTGTTTTCATTTTTTGCAATTCCTGCGCCAAAGGTCTGAGCCAGCCGGGCCGTTTTCACCGGCACCTGATATTCATGTGCATACGCGCCGCACAATCCCTCCGCCATCCTTTTTCCTTCGGAATAGCTGCTGCGCACCTGAAGCGGATCAATATAACCGTAATCCGTCTCTTTGACATTGTAATGCTCCGCATCCACCACACCGTACGCTTCCATAGAAGAAAGGTATACCATACTGTCCACGCTTTTTTCCTTTGCCAGCTCCAGAAGATTCTCCGTTCCTTTTAAAGTTGTCAGTATCGTCTCTACCGGATGATCTACAAAATCCTTGGAGGTCGTAACGCTGGCCGTGTGGAAAATATAATCCACCGGCTCCTCCAGGCAAATCGGCTTCGTGACATCCCCCGTCACGATTTTCAGCCCGTCTTTCAGATATTCCTTAAAAAGAGACTCTGCTTTTTCTCTGTTTCTCACTAACGCAAGGACCTGCAGATCAAGTCCGCGTTTTGCCCCGGCGCAGATGAGCCCACGGGAGAGCAGGCTGCCGATCAGTCCCGTCGCACCCGTAACTAAAATGTTTTTCCCCCTGAGTTTTTCCCAGACTATCTGCTC
>CAMTFT010000056.1 GCA_947071365.1 uncultured bacterium
TACACCTATTAAGTCGTCGGCAGCGTCAGATGTGTATAAGAGACAGCCAGGAACCCCAGGGCCTTTTCCTTGCCGCCCTTATAATCCGCCACAGACTGCGGGTTCGCAGCGATCACCCTCTCTACAACGCTTCGAAGCTCGCCCTCGTCATTGACAGCCTTCAAGCCGTGCTCTTCCACGTATTTTTCCGGATCAACATTATCATAGAAGATCCGCTCAAACACTTCCTTCGCCACGGTCTGATTGATCGTTCCGGCTTCTGTCAGCTCGATCAGCTTCGCCAGATACGCAGGAGAAAAGCCGAGCGCATCCGGTTCCTGATTCTCTTCCTTCAAAAGGCGCAGCGTCTCGCCCATCAGCCAGTTGGATACTTTTTTCGGTCTGCCGCAAATAGCTGTGGTCTCCTCGAAAATATCGGCCATGCGCTTGGAACCTGTCAGGATCTCCGCATCGTATTCCGGGATATCAAATTCCTTCTTGTACCGTGCCAGTTTCTCCGTTCGAAGCTCCGGCTGACGATCCCTTACCGCCTGCAGCCATTCATCGCTGATGACCACCGGCACCAGATCCGGATCCGGGAAATAACGGTAATCGTGGGCATCCTCCTTCGAACGCATCGGGTAGGAATATTCCTTGTTGTCATCCCAGCGGCGTGTCTCCTGGATGACCTGTTTGCCCTCCTCCAAAAGCTCTATCTGTCTTGCCCGTTCGCCGTCGATTGCTCTGGCAATCGCCTTGAAGGAATTCAGGTTTTTCATCTCCGTACGCGTTCCGAACTTTTCCGAACCGACTTCCCGGACAGAGAGGTTCACATCGGCACGCATGGAGCCCTCCTGCAGCTTGCAGTCTGAAGCGCCGAGATACTGAATGATCAGCCTCAGCTTATCCAGATATGCAATGACCTCCTCCGCATTTCGCATATCCGGTTCGGATACGATCTCGATCAGAGGTACGCCGCTTCGGTTGTAATCCACCAGAGAGCAGTCCTCCCACTCATCATGGATCAGCTTGCCGGCATCCTCCTCCATATGGATCTCGTGGATACCAATGACCTTTTTCCCTGATGCCGTCTCGATCTCGATGCCGCCATCGTGGCAAATCGGCAGGTACAATTGAGAAATCTGGTAATTCTGCGGATTGTCCGGATAAAAATAGTTCTTGCGGTCGAATTTGCAATACTGATGGATCTGGCAATTCGTAGCCAGGCCGACTGCCATGGCATACTCCACCACCTGCTTATTCAGTACAGGAAGGGAACCCGGCATACCGGTACAAACGGGACACGTATGGGTATTCGGCGCTCCCCCAAAGGCGGTGGAACAGCCGCAGAAAATTTTTGTCTTCGTTGCCAGCTCGACATGAACCTCCAGGCCGATCACCGTCTCATACTGTTTCGCCATATTAGTCCGCCTCCTTTCCTTCACGGCTGGCCGAAGCTGCTCTACCGCTGCCGTTTTCACAGCCAGCCAAAGCCGCTCCTTTGTTCCCGCTTTCACAGACAGTCGAAGCCGCTCTACCACCGCCGCTTTCACAGACAGTCAAAGCCGCTCTACCACCGCCGTTTTCACAACAAGTCAAAGCCGCTCCTCTGCTTCCGTTTTCATATAGGCTGCTAAGATCCGGCGACTGCCATTTCCCGCGCGCCTGTTCAAAGGCGTACGCCGCCCGGATAATGTTCTTCTCTTTAAAGCAGTCCCCCAGCATCTGCACACCGATGGGCAGTCCCCGGCTGTCTGTGCAGCACGGAACGGAAACTCCCGGCAAGCCTGCCAGATTCACAGAAATCGTATAGATATCACCGAGGTACATTTTCAGCGGGTCACTCAAGGAGGCCCCCAGCTTCGGCGCTGTTGTCGGCGCAGCCGGCGCCAGGATCACATCGTATTTTTCAAATGCCCGGTCAAAGGACTGTTTGATCAGCGCCTTCGTGCGCAGCGCTTTCAGGTAGTACGCATCGTAATAGCCGGAGCTTAAGACGAAGGAACCCAGCATGATACGGCGCTTTACCTCCTCGCCAAAGCCCTCGGAGCGGCTCTTTTTGTACATATTGTGAAGTCCCTCGTATTCCTTTGCGCGGTATCCGTATTTCACGCCGTCAAAACGCGCCAGATTCGAGCTGGCCTCCGCGGATGCGATCACGTAGTATGCCGGAATCGCATAATCCACAAGGCTTAAATCAAACTCCTCCACGACCGCGCCTTTCTGCTTCAATACATCCGCCACGTGAAGGACTGCGTTTTTGACCTCATCCTCCAGCCCCTCGCTGAAATAGTCAGAGGGAATACCGACCCTCATCCCCTTCACATCGTCCACAAGGGCTGATGTAAAATCGTAATCCTGCCTGTAAACTGAGGTGCTGTCCTTTTTATCGTAGGCCGCGATCATCTCAAGGATCGCGGCACAGTCCGAAATATCCTTCGCCACCGGCCCAATCTGGTCAAGGGATGAGCCGTACGCGATCAGGCCGTATCTGGAGACCGTCCCATACGTGGGCTTTAGTCCCGTCACGCCGCAGAATGAACTTGGCTGGCGGATGGAACCGCCCGTATCAGAACCAAGGGCATAAACGGCTTCTCCAGCCGCCACCGCCGCGCAGGAACCGCCTGAGGAGCCCCCGGGTACGTGCTGCGTATTCCAGGGGTTTCTTGTCACTCCAAACGCAGAGGTCTCTGTAGTGCTTCCCATGGCAAATTCGTCCATGTTCGTCTTGCCAATCACGATAGCCCCGGCTTTTTCCATATTCAAAATGGCTTCCGCCGAGTATGTCGGCACAAAATTGTATAATATTTTCGAACTGCAGGTCGTTTTCAGCCCCTCCGTACATATATTGTCCTTGACGGCTGCCGGAACTCCGGCCAGCGGCCCTGCTGCCTCTCCCTGACAGATATCTTTCTGTACTGCGTCGGCACGCCGCAGAGCCCGCTCCGCGTCCACCGTCACAAATCCGCCAATCTGTCCGTCCAGCGCGGCGATGCGGTCAAGGCTCGCCTGCACCGCTTCCCGAACCGATATTTCCTTTTCCTTTATCCTTCTGCCCAACTCCAGGGCAGTCATTTCCATAATCTGCATGTCGGACTTCCTTTCTTTTTTCATACCATCTGGTCACAGGCAGCCCATCCTGGGAAAGCTCAGAGAGATGTCCACTCTGAATTTTCCCGGGACGGGCTGCCTTGACGAAATGACATTTACTCTACAGTCTTCGGCACCTTGAAGGAACCGTCCTTCTTTTCCGGTGCATTCGCCAGGATCTTCTCACTCTCGTCGCCATTCGTCACCACATCTTCCCGGAATACATTGTGTACCGGAAACACGTGGGAGAGCGGCTCCACGCCGGACGTATCCAGCTCGTTCAGCTTGTCGATATAGTCCAGCATCCGTCCGATATCCGCTTTGGCCTGCTCCTTCTCCTCATCCGAAAGCTCCAGCTTCGCCAGAATTCCAACATACTCTATTGTCTCATCACTGATTATATTTGCCATAGCTGCCTCCATCTTCTTTTAAATTGTTCCAACGCCTGGTATCCCTTTGACCTCAGTATCCGATCCGGCGGCAGCATGGCTTCAAATGCCGTATGCTGCACTTAGTAGCTCGGGATCAGCTTTATCGCAGTCTCTGTACCATACGTTTCCAGTTCAACCGTACTTTTTTCCCTGAAAGGGAACCGGTAAAACACGGGCTGATCCCTGTCCACGGAAACAAAATATGTGCCGCCATTTTCCCCATCCTTTATGATAAGGGAGGCACTGCAATACTCTCCCTCGGGAACATCCTCACATACGAGCGTAACATCATAGACTCCTGCCTGAAAATCTTCCCCGGCAGTCATGTTATTTTCCACCGTGATTTCTTCAGACAGTTGCTGCATCTTATGCTCCTTTACTGTTCCCTCGCTCTGCCCGGTGATCCTGATATTCTGCTCGCAGTCTTCCACGTAGATCACTGCGCCCGTACGAAGCTCCAGCACCTCTGAAAGCTCGAAATAATTCCTGTCATTGTCATCCTGATAAGACTGGCTTTCCACAGAGCGCAGGTAAATACTGTGGCTGTATTCATCCTCCGGATTCCACCAGTTGATCCATGCGTTGCCTGCATCACAGTAAAGCTGGTAGCGGCCCGCCGGAAGCTCATAGCCGACGTTGTAGATTCCCGTGGTCAGCTCCGCCTCAAAATATGCATCCCCTGCTTCATCCCAGGACTCCTGTGATGGCTTCTGCTGCGCCGGAGCCTTTGATGAGCCGTTCCCGTTGTAATCTTCGTTTTCTTCAAAAAATGAGCCGAAACGCTCTTCAAAGAAATCCGGTATATTTTCCACCACAGCACCGATCAGCCCTGCCAGGATCTCAAAAACAACGATCAGTATCACGATCCAGCGAACCAGCTTTCCTGCGCCGCCTTTCTTTTTTACTGTTCCGGTCTGGCGGCGCTCCTTCAGCTTCTTTGCACGCTGAGCTTTACTTTCCTTTCCCTGTATGCTTCCCCCAAAGACATCACCGGAAGCTTTTCCAGCCCTCTGCACTTTTTCATAGCTCACATATTTCGCATTTTTCTGCGTTTTACCCGCTTTGTCATTGTCCCGGTTCAGATTATCCTCGCATTTTCCCCGGTGAAACATCGTCGCCTTTTCGTTGTGCGTATTCAGATGATATTTCTTATCATTTTTCGTATTGTCAAGCCCACACTCCGTACATCTTCCATTTGCAAGCCTGCCCCCACATAAAGTACACCGTTCCATAATTACCTCCCGATTTTATCCTTATCCGTCAACACCGCCCTGTCAGATCATCTGCTTCTGACGAGACGGTATCGCTTTCGTTTTGCGAGCGTTTTCCCCGGCCATTCCCGTCCGGCTTCATCGCGCACAATCCGGGAGGAAATACCACCTGTACTGTTACGGTTCCAGCCTCGACAAGTCTCTGGGGAATAACGTAGTCTCTCTTACATTATCCTCTCCTACCAGCTTCATTGTCAAGCGTTCCAGGCCAATTCCCAGCCCTCCATGGGGCGGCATTCCGTATTTAAAGGTGTCAAGGTACTGATCCATGCCCTCTTCCGACATTCCCCGGGCCGCGATCTTCTCCCGAAGCTTCCGGTAATCGTGGATACGCTGTCCTCCGGTGGTAATCTCCAGCCCATGAAACAGAAGGTCAAAGCTGAGGGTGAACTTCGTATCCTCCGGGTCATCCATTGCGTAGAAGGGACGCTTTTTCGACGGATAATGCGTGACGAACACGAAATCCGCATCGTACTCTTCTTTAAAATACCGCCCGATCAGCGTTTCCTCCTCCGGCTCCAGATCGTACGGGTTCCTGATCTTGCGGTCATATTTTTTCGAAACAAGCTCCTTTGCCTTATCGAAACGAACCATCGGAATTTCATCCGTCTTCGGAAGCGTAACATCCAGGATCTTCAATTCCTGCGCATACTCCGATGCCAGAAGCTTCATCGTATACTGAAGGAAGCCCGTTTCCATCTCCATGATATCCGTAAAGCTGTCGATATAGCCCATCTCAAAGTCGAGGCTCGTATATTCATTCAGGTGGCGTTTCGTATTGTGCTTCTCAGCTCGAAATACGGGAGCTGTCTCAAATACGCGGTCAAACACGCCTACCATCATCTGCTTGTAGAACTGCGGGCTCTGGGCCAGTACCGCCGGGTGGTGAAAATAATCCAGCTTGAAAATATTGGAGCCGCCCTCCGCTCCCTTTGCACCGATCTTCGGCGTGTGGATCTCCGTGAACTGCTGGCTGTACAGATAATCCCGAAATCCCCGGACGATTCCCTCCTGGATACGGAACTTTGCCCGCTCCCGCACGTTGCGCAGGGAAATACTTCTGTTGTTCAGCTTTGCCTCCAGGGACGTATTTAATTTCCATTTCCCCACCGGCAGCGGCAGCACGTCGTAAGGCGTCGTAAGCACCTTTCCCTCCGATACCCGGATCTCAATTCCATGAGGCGCGCGCGCATCCTGACAGAGAATACCGGTCAGCTCCACCGTCTGAGACTCCCGGATCTCCTTTGCCGGAAGCGAGGATATTCCCTCCTCGAATACACACTGCAGCAGTCCGCCGCGCTTGCGCAGCACGACAAAAACCACATCCCCCATGTCCCGGATGGTGTGTACGAATCCGTTTACCTTCACCCGCGTACCGACGCGTTCCGGCCTTAAGAGCTCCTCCAGTTCCAGTGTTTCCTTTGCTGTAAGTCCTGATAAAAATTCCATTCTGTTCTCCTTCCGCTTCCGGGATCCTCCGTGTACAAAACAAAAATGTACTCTGTACATCTCTGCGTCTTGGACCATCTACAGTGAAGCATTTTTCTGCGGATAATATAAAAAGAACCGGTAAAAACCATATAAATATGATTCTGCCAGTTCTTCCCGTTTTTATCTCTGCCTTTGACGGCCCGATGCACATAAAGAATCCCGGAACATCATAATATGATATTCCGGGACGGATAATCTATACCCGCGGTACCACCCGCATTGCAGACACCTTCGTCTGCCTCTCTTTTTACACTTAACGCGTGCGACGTACTGCCCTACTTATCGTATCTCCTGCCCCGCTGCACACGCCTGATATGCCAGCGCCGGATACGGTTCAAACAGTCAGCTCCGGAGTGTTCCCTATTGTCTCCTTCCCTCCATCGGCACTCTCAGTCGGTGATGCCGAATTCCTGTCAAGTTTCAGAAACAGAGTCTCCTTCATTGCCTTTTTATAATGGAGTAATCCTAGCACAATTTTTAAAGGCTGGCAAGGGGTTTTTTTAAAAAGTTCCCGACGCGTCACGCTTTTCCTGCAATTCCTGAAAATTTACAGTTGTAACTTCGAACGGTTCTGGTATAATATGACATGAAAAAACCACAGGACGGTTTTATAAAAATTGATTTTATTTTTGTGATACAGACATTGGAGGATATTTCAAAATGGAACATCTGATTATTCCGGAAGGGTACGTATCTGCCCTTTCCCTTTATGACACTCAGATCGCAATTAAGACGGTCAAGGATTTTTTTCAGCAGACGCTTTCTTCTCAGCTCAACCTGCTGCGTGTTTCATCGCCGCTGTTCGTTGACCCGGCTTCCGGCCTGAACGACAACCTGAACGGTGTAGAGCGCCCGGTCAAATTCGGCATTAAGGAGCAGAATGAGGCTGAGGCTGAGATCGTACATTCTCTGGCCAAATGGAAACGCTACGCCCTGAAAGAATACGGCTTCGTTCACGGCGAGGGACTGTACACGGATATGAATGCGATCCGCCGGGATGAGGACACAGACAACATCCACTCCATTTACGTTGACCAGTGGGACTGGGAAAAGGTCATCAACAAAAGCGAGCGGAATCTTGACACACTGAAAAAGGTGGTTCGTTCCGTATACAAGGCATTGAAAAAGACGGAAGTTTACATGTCCATTCAGTACGATTACATAGGTGAAGTGCTTCCAAAGGAGATCTATTTCATTTCCTCTCAGGAGCTGGAAGACATGTATCCTGAGCTTTCCCCGAGAGAGAGGGAGTATGAGATCACAAAAGAAAAGGGAGCTGTCTGCATTATGCAGATCGGAGACCTGCTGGCCTCCGGTGAAAAGCATGACGGCCGCGCCCCGGACTACGACGACTGGGAGCTGAATGCCGATATCCTCGTATACTATCCCGTACTCGACATTGCGCTTGAGCTTTCTTCCATGGGTATCCGTGTGGACGAGAAGGCGCTGGCACGCCAACTGAAGCTGGCTGGCTGCGAAGAACGCGCCGAGCTTCCCTTCCAGAAAGCGATCCTTGAGCGCGAGCTTCCGTACACCATCGGCGGCGGCATCGGCCAGTCCCGTATCTGTATGTTCTATCTGCGCAAGGCACATATCGGGGAAGTACAGTGCTCTCTGTGGCCGGAGGAAGTCCGCAAGGAAGCGGCGCGCCACGGAATACAGCTTCTGTAAAACAATTCCCGGCACTTCTCCCCGCTATACTGCGCAATTAAACTGATACAATCATCTATTATTTTATGAGTATGCGAAAACGCCCATGATCAGGGCGTTTTTGCATACTCCTCTAAACACATCACCCATTACAGTTTCTTTACAATCTCAACTGCATAGGAAATTAAATTATCCCGTATTTTCAATCATTGAAAACAGAAAAGAAAGACCTGTCTCTTATACACATCTGACGCTGCCGACGACTTAATAG
>CAMTFT010000057.1 GCA_947071365.1 uncultured bacterium
TAGCTCCGTCTCGTGGGCTCGGAGATGTGTATAAGAGACAGATCGTAACCTTATCTCCCGGAAGAATACGTATAAAATTCATACGAAGCTTTCCACTGATATGTGCAAGCACTACATGCTTATTCTCAAGCTCTACACGGAACATTGCGTTCGGAAGCTTTTCAAGCACCGTACCTTCTACTTCAATGACATCTGCTTTTGACATATAGACCTCCTGTCATACCTTTACTTGATTCTTGTAGCTGCTCAATACGCCATCCTGCGGCAGTCTGAGCGGTTACAGACTATTTTCCTGCATGCTCCGATAATTCTTAAGAATCTTTTTCACGTGGGCGTCCAGCGTAATGGACTGCATCTGTGCCAGGATCTCCTCCGGCAGATGCTTCACCACCTGCACATGCTTACGTTTCTTTTTTTTCGGCGTTTCTAAAAGTCTTCTCTTGCCATCGGCCAGCCAGAGATACGTCTCATCACTTTCAAGAACCACGTACAGCGTATCCTTATCGTGTCCGGCTCTTGAAATGGCCAGCATTTCTGATTTCCATTCCTTCACGTTACCTCCAGTGCTGCATTTCCTGCAGCTATACCCAGATAGATGCTCTGACGTGCAGAGTGCATCTTTCTTACATGCAAGTTTGATTCAGCTTAAAATATCATCTTGCGCCCCTCCGGGCTTCCCTCGCTGAGTGTAAGAATCTCCGGCTCACCGTCGGTAATCAGAACCATATTCTCATAATGTGCAGAGAGACTTCCGTCCTCTGTGACAACAGTCCAGTCATCATCCAGCCATTCCACGTCTGCCCGTCCTGCGTTGATCATCGGTTCGATGGCCAGCGTCATGCCGGGAACGAGCCTGATTCCTCTGCTTCTCTGACGGAAATTCGGGATCTGCGGATCCTCATGAAGTGCGTGACCGATGCCGTGTCCCACAAGGTCTCTTACAACGCCGTATCCGAAGGATTCTGCATAATCTCCGATAGCTGCCGATATCTCGTGCAGGCGATGGCCTGCCCTGGCCAGCTCAATACCTCTGAAAAAGGATTCTCTTGTCACATCGATCAGCTTCTGCGCCTCCGGTGAGATCTTACCTACTCCGTATGTTCTTGCCGCATCGGAGTGCATTCCCTTGTAGATCAGACCGGCATCGATGCTGACGATATCGCCCTCATGCAGTATTTTTTCTTTATACGGGATCCCGTGAACGACCTCGTCATTCACTGAGATGCAAAAGGATGCCGGGTATCCGTTGTAATTGAGGAAGTTCGGTTCACAGCCGAAGCCGCGGATCACCTTTTCTCCCAGCTTGTCAAGATCATGTGTTGAAATTCCCGGACGGATCGCATCCGCCAGCTCCTTGTGTACAATTTCCAGAAGTCTTCCGGCTTCTCTCATCAGGTCAATTTCCCTTGCGGACTTAACTGTCACTGCCATGCTTTACGCCTCCAGAATCTTTGTGATTGCTGTAAATACATCATTCATATCCTGTGTCCCGTCCACAGTCTTCAGGATATTCTGTTTCGTGTAATACTCAATAAGCGGCTGTGTCTGCTCATGATACACTGTCAGTCTCTTCTGTACCGTTTCCGGCTTATCATCATCACGGAGGATCAGCGTTTCACCGCAAACCTCACATACATCGCCCTTTTTCGACGGATTGTGTACAATGTGGTATGTTGCGCCGCAGCCGGTACATGCTCTTCTTCCTGACATCCTGGATACGATATTCTCATCCGGTACGTCCACGTCAACAGCGAAATCCATCTTTTCTCCGCGCTTTGACAGTGCAGCATCCAGTGCCTCTGCCTGCGGAATCGTTCTTGGGAAGCCATCCAGAATATAACCGTCTTTGCAGTCCTCCTGGCTCAGTCTGTCGATCACGAGGTCCACCGTCAGTTCATCCGGAACGAGAAGTCCCTGATCCATGTACTCCTTCGCCTTTTTCCCAAGCTCCGTACCGTTTTTGATATTTGAACGGAAAATATCACCCGTTGAAATATGCGGCACATGATATTTACCTGCAATCATCTTCGCCTGTGTGCCTTTTCCTGCACCAGGTGCTCCAAGCATGACTATCTTCATAATATATACCACCTTTTCTGATTAACCTCACATGCCCCGCACTGCGAAAACCGGACGTTTATTCGTCCGCCACTCACAGGGCGGGGCCATAGGGCAGTTGTTACTCTGTCAGGAATCCCTTATAGTTACGTACTAACATCTGGGATTCTATCTGTTTTAATGTCTCAAGGATAACTCCTACGATGATGATGATGGAGGTTCCACCGAAGGAAACCTGCGCACCGAATACTCCGTTGAAGAATACCGGCACCAGAACCACGATGATGAGTCCTACAGCACCAATAAATACCAGGTATCCAAGGATCTTGTTCAGATAATCCGTAGTCGGCTTGCCCGGTCTGATACCTGGAACGAATCCGCCCTGCTTCTTCATATTGTCTGCAACTTCAATCGGATTGAAGGTGATTGAAGTATAAAAATATGCAAAGAATACGATCAAAGCAATATACAGGAGCAGGCCAACCGAATATATCGGCTTATTGAAATTAAACCAGTTGCCCTGACTGAGCATTCCAACGATCGTTGCACCCACGCCGGTAGGATTTGCACCGGAAAAGGCGATCACGATCTGCGGAATTGACATCAGTGAGGATGCAAAGATTACCGGGATAACGCCTGCGGTGTTGACCTTCAGCGGGATGAATGTGGACTGTCCGCCCACCATCTTTCTTCCCTGCATCTTCTTTGCATACTGTACCGGAATCCTCCTCTGCGCATCATTCAGGATAATAACGAGAACAATGGTAAGAAGGATAACTCCTACGATAATAACGGCTGCCAGAGCGCCGTGAGCAAGTGACTTGCCCTTGACGAACATCTCAAACAATCCGGTGATATCGGAAGGAATACTGGAAAGGATGTTGACCATCAGGACGATGGAGATACCGTTTCCGACTCCATTTTCGGTGATTCTCTCACCAACCCACATCAGGAATGCACTTCCTGCTGTAAGCGCAACGACTACTGTGATACCCTTGAGCACGTTCATATTCGGGATCAGTCCAGATCTTCCGAATCCAACGGTCATTGCGGTACTCTCAATAAGTGCGAGTGCTACTGTGACATAACGGGTGATTGCCGCAATTTTTTTACGTCCGTCTTCTCCATCCTTATGCATCTCCTCCAGAGCCGGAATGGCAATGGTGAGGAGCTGTATAATAATGGATGAAGTAATGTACGGCGTAATGCTCAACGCAAAAATTGACATTTTCTCAAATGAGCCACCGGTGAATGCGGAGAAGAAATTAAATGCATCATTGGACTGCTGTGCAAACCATTGTGAGAAATAATTTCTGTTTACTCCCGGCACCGGAAGCTGTGAACCAAGCCGAATCACAATAATCATGCAAAAAGTGAAAAACAGCTTTTTGCGGATATCTTTAATTCTAAACGCATTCTTCAGTGTCTCTAACATATTAGATCACCTCAGCTTTTCCACCGAGCTCTTCGATTTTCGCCTTTGCGCTTTCACTGTAAGCGTTAACCTTTACAGTCAGTTTCTTTGTGAGTGTTCCGTTGCCAAGCACCTTCACACCGTCTTTTACACTCTTAACAATACCAGCCTCGATCAGCTTATCGATCGTTACTTCTGTATCGTTATCAAATACCTCAAGTGCACTGATATTGATTGCTTCGATATCCAGAGAATTTCTGTTTGTGAAGCCTCTCTTCGGAAGACGTCTGTACAGAGGCATCTGTCCACCTTCGAAACCTATTCTCGGTGCGCCTGAACGTGCTTTCTGACCCTTATGTCCTTTACCTGCTGTCTTTCCGTTTCCTGAACCGTGTCCACGACCTCTTCTGAAGTTATCGCTGTGTACGGAACCAGCAGCCGGCTTTAAGTTTGATAAATCCATTATGGCACCTCCTTATCTGAAATATTCGTTATGCTTCTTCTACTTTAACCAGGTGAGAAACCTGTGCAACCATGCCCTTAACCGCATCGTTGTTCGGCATCACTACCGTCTTGTGCATCTTTGTAAGGCCGAGAGCCTTAACCGTTGCACGATGCTTCGGGATAGCACCAATCGGTGATTTTACTAATGTAATTTTCAATTTGTCTGCCATGTTTCAAACCTCCTAACCCAGAATCTCTTCAACAGATTTGCCGCGGAGTCTTGCTACTTCTTCCGGGGACTTCATCTGCTTCAGCGCTTCCAGAGTTGCAAGAACGACGTTCTGCTTATTATTAGAGCCCAGAGACTTTGTACGGATATTCTTAACACCTGCAAGCTCCAGTACGTTACGTGCCGGGCCGCCTGCGATGATACCAGTACCCTGAGGAGCTCTCTTCAGCAGTACGGAAGCACCACCGAATTTTCCGATAAAGTCATGCGGTACGCTGGCATTGTCATCCAGTGCTACGCAAACAAGTTTCTTCATAGCATCTTCTTTACCCTTGCGGATAGCTTCCGGAATCTCAGTTGCTTTTCCGAGTCCGGCGCCTACGTGTCCGTTTCCGTCACCAACAACTACCAGAGCTGTAAAACGCATGGTACGTCCACCCTTAACAGTCTTGGATACACGTTTGATTGACACTACCTTGTCAGTCAGTTCAAACTGATTCGGGTCAATAATCTCATGTCTCATGTGTCTTTTCCTCCTTTTTAGAATTCCAGTCCAGCTTCTCTTGCAGCATCAGCCAGTGCTTTTACCTTGCCCTGGTAGATGAATCCGCCTCTGTCGAAGACAACCTCTTTGATTCCCTTCTCAAGAGCCTTCTGTGCAATGACTTTTCCAAGATAAGCTGCTGCATCAACGTTGTTGGTCTTCTCCAGCTCTGCCTTCACATCCTTCTGAAGTGTGCTTGCAGCTACCAGAGTGTTTCCAACGGAGTCATCAATAATCTGTGCGTACATATGATTATTGCTTCTGAACACAGCAAGACGTGGTCTCTCAGCAGTGCCGCTGAAACGATTACGAATTCTTCTATGCTTATTCAAACGAACTTTAGTTCTTGATTCTTTGCTAACCATTCTTCACACTCTCCTTATTTATTTTTTACCAGTCTTACCAACTTTACGTCTGATAACCTCATCAGCATACTTGATACCCTTGCCCTTGTACGGCTCCGGTTTTCTCTTTTCTCTGATTTCGGCTGCATACTGGCCAACCTGCTCTTTGTTGATACCGGAAACGATGATCTTGTTTCCATCAACCTTTGTTTCAATTCCTTCCGGGTCTTCCATCTCTACCGGATGAGAATATCCAAGAGACAGAGTCAGCTTCTTGCCGCTCTTCTGAGCTCTGTAACCAACACCGTTTACTTCCAGAGTCTTTGTGTAGCCTTCGCTTACACCAACGACCATATTGTGGATCAGTGTTCTGGTAAGACCATGGAGAGATTTCATTCTCTTCAAGTCGTTCGGTCTGGTAACTACTACGTGACCATCTTCCATTTTGATTTCCATTTCCTTCGGAAGCACTCTTTCCAGAGTTCCCTTCGGTCCTTTAACGGTAACCTTGTTACCCTCTGCGATTTCCACGGTAACACCTGCCGGAATCGCCACTGGCATTCTTCCTATACGTGACATGCCTGTTTCCTCCTTACTTAGATTTTCGGAGAAGGCAGAACGCCCTCTCTGTTTTCAGTATACAAATTTTATGGCCTACCAAACGAAAGCCAGTACCTCTCCGCCGACCTGAAGCTTTCTTGCTTCCTTATCTGTAATAACGCCCTGGTTCGTGGAAAGGATCGCAACACCCAGTCCGCCAAGAACCTTCGGGAGATTATCCTTGCCTGCGTATACACGAAGACCCGGCTTGGAGATTCTCTTCAGCCCTGTGATAATCTTTTCGTTCTTATCTGCGCCGTATTTCAGTGTGATGTGGATAGTCTTTACTACACCATCCTCAACCAGATCGTATTTCTTGATATATCCCTCATCCAGAAGAATGTTTGCGATGGCAATCTTCATCTTGGATGCCGGAACGTCTACAGTGTCATGTTTTGCAGTGTTTGCGTTACGGATTCTTGTAAGCATATCTGCAATCGGATCGCTCATTGTCATGATAGTTTCCTCCTAATTCAGACTTTCCATGTCATTATTTTTATAATTTATTTGTTGCTGTGGCCTACCAGGATGCTTTCTTAACACCCGGGATCTGTCCCTTGTATGCCAGTTCACGGAAGCAGACACGGCAGATGCCGTATTTTCTCAGAACTGAATGCGGGCGACCACAGATTCTGCAGCGTGTGTATGCTCTGGTAGAGAACTTAGGTGTACGCTGCTGTTTGATTTTCATTGCTGTCTTAGCCATGAAATTTCCCTCCTAACTATTTCGTAAACGGCATATTGAACAATCTCAATAATTCACGGGCTTCTTCGTCAGTCTTGGCTGTTGTAACGAAAATTACATCCATACCTCTGACCTTGTCGATCTTATCGTACTCGATTTCCGGGAAGATGAGCTGCTCCTTGATACCAAGTGCATAGTTACCTCTGCCGTCGAACGCATTCGGGTTAACACCTCTGAAGTCACGTACTCGCGGTAATGCAAGATTGATGAGACGGTCTACGAAATCATACATCTTTTCGCCGCGCAGTGTGGTCTTACATCCGATTGCCATACCTTCTCTGATCTTGAAGTTAGCAACTGAATTTTTTGCCTTTGTGAGAACTGCCTTCTGGCCGGTAATTGTCTCCATATCCTTTACAGCAGATTCAAGAACCTTCGCATTGTCCTTAGCCTCACCAACACCCATGTTGATGACAACCTTGTCAAGCTTCGGAACTTCCATAACGTTCTTATATCCGAATTTTTTGATCATAGCATCTACGATCTCATTTTGATAAATCTCTTTAAGTCTGCTCAACTTGTGCGACCTCCTCTCTCAATTAGTCAATCACTTCGCCGGTAGCTTTTGCCACGCGGACTTTCTTATCTCCATCCATCTTGAAACCAACACGTGTCGGCTGTCCCTTGTGAAGGAGCATAACGTTGGATGCATCGATGAAAGACTCTTTGTTCACGATGCCGCCCTGCTGATTTGCTGCTGACGGTTTTGTATGCTTTGTTACCATGCCCACGCCCTCAACGAGAACCTTGCCGTCTTTTACATGCAGAACCTTGCCGTCTTTGCCTTTATCTTTACCTGCGATCACCTTAACTGTATCGCCTGTCTTGATCTTATTCATTCTTTTGGCCCTCCTTATAATACTTCCGGAGCCAAAGAAACGATCTTCATGAACTTCTTATCACGAAGCTCTCTGGCTACTGGTCCAAAAATACGTGTTCCTCTCGGATTCAGGTCATCCTTGATGATAACTGCTGCGTTCTCATCAAATCTGATATATGAACCGTCTTTACGGCGAACACCCTTTACTGTACGTACTACAACAGCTTTTACAACATCGCCCTTTTTAACAACACCACCTGGTGTTGCATCTTTAACAGAAGCAACGATGATATCGCCAATACCTGCATATCTTCTTGTAGAACCACCCATAACACGGATGCAGAGAAGCTCCTTCGCACCAGTATTATCAGCAACTCTCAGTCTGGTTTCCTGCTGTACCATGCCGATATACCTCCTATACTATTTAACCTTTTCAACGATTTCAACAAGTCTCCATCTCTTATCCTTGGACAGCGGTCTTGTCTCCATAACTTTTACTGTATCTCCGATGTTGCATTCGTTGTTCTCGTCATGAGCTTTCAGCTTGTAAGTTCTCTTTACGATTTTGTTGTAAAGCGGATGTCTTACGTGGTCTTCTACTGCAACAACGATCGTTTTGTCCATTTTATCACTGACAACCTTACCCGTACGGGTTTTTCTAAGATTTCTTTCCACGGGAAATTCTCCTTTCTTCAACCTGAATTACGCGACTTAAGCGTTTGCTTTCTCTGTGATAACGGTCTGAATTCTGGCGATGTTCTTGCGAACCTCTTTGATTCTGCTTGTGTTATCCAGCTGGTTTGTTGCGTTCTGGAATCTCAGATTGAAAAGTTCCTTCTTAGCAGCTACTAATTCTTCATTTAATTCTGCAGCTGATTTGTTCTTTAAATCTTCCACATACTTATTAATTTTCACTGTTATCACCGCCTTCTAAGTCTGCACGAGAAACGATTTTA
>CAMTFT010000058.1 GCA_947071365.1 uncultured bacterium
ACACCTATTAAGTCGTCGGCAGCGTCAGATGTGTATAAGAGACAGCACATATACACGCTCTTCCTCCCATCCTCAAAGTATATTTTTTGCTCATCCTGCCATACTAACGGTAAACTTTTCAGAAAGGAGCAAACATGAACGACGAAAAATCCACAACAAAAAAAGAACCGAATGAAGCCGAAGCTCTCGACTTCTCCGATTCCTGTTTTTCAAAAAGTGTCTGTTCTTCCATGGACTGTACCGGCCTGATTCCGGCGCTTCCGTCCTCTGAAGCCGAACTGGAGGCGTATGAGGAAATGTATCAATTCTGCCAGAGCAGCGCCCCAAAAGACCTGCATCAACACAGAAACGCTGGTGAAAACCACTCCGGGACATAAGGCTGCGTCCGCAGTCTTTATGTCCTTCCGCCATTCCGGGACGCTCACATCCTGTCTGCTGCTTTTGCTTTCTGTTATCCCGCACACGTGACGTCTTTCCACGGCGATCACATCCTGTCTGCTGCTACTTTTGCTTTCCATTATCCCGCACACGTGATGTTTTTCCGCAGCAATCACACCTTCTGCACCGTTCCCTTTACTTTAGCCACTATGAACTGTTTTACCTCATCCCGGCTCATACCAAGGGAAATAGCCAGTTCGCCATACAGATTTTCCTCTGCGATCTTAAAATACTTATTGTCGGCCACCGTAGATTTCTTTCCCTCTGCCATACGTGACCGTCCGCGCTGGTAGATCGTCTTGATGATCCGCACCAGTTCCCGGTTGTCACAGCCCTTTATCACCTCTTTGTATGCGCTTTCACGGCCCTTTTCATCCTTGATCCAAAGCTCTTCTATTTCAGGAATATCGTCAATCAGCTTCAGCGCCTCCTCGCGGCTCATCACAGGGCGGATCACGATCCCCGCCGATTCCACCGGAGCATATACCGTACTGCCTTCCATATAGTATGGCTGAAGCGTATAATACAGCTTTTCCTTTGATGCCCCTGAAAAATCCAGTGTTCCGATATTTTTCACAAGACACACTCCCCGGGTTCCGTATATAATATAATCTCCTGTTTGAAACATTTGCTGCCCCCTTTTCATCTTTTCTGACATTATGCTTCTCTTTTATTTTACCACTTTAAGTTTCATCACGTAAGGATTTTTCCCGGTTCCACCGCATTTTCATCAATTTTCACCCGTATACGCAGGAGTATTTTTGTGCATTATGCACTATAAAATGCCGCTCCCACGCCGGAAATTGTTTTCCTGCGTACGACACGGCATTTGTCAAAATCCTTTTATTGCTCTTCTGTTTTCTGTCAAAGCTTTCCCTTAAAGAAACTCCTTCAGCTCCTTCATAAATGACTCCTCCGTATGCACCAGCTTCCTGGCAAGCTGCATGCTTTCCCCGGAAGCATTCTCATACTGGTTCATCGCTCCGCTGATATTCTGGATCCCCATGTTGCAGCCATCCATCATCAACTGAGAGATTTTGCTGTTATCGTCATTCATCTTCATTTTCACTTCTGTTGTGATCCAGGAAAAAGCGGTCGCTGCTGCTCCCGGCGCTTTGCCCTGCGCCCCTTCTGCCTTCAGTATCTCATCCACTTCTTTCCCGATCTGTTCATGCTTATTCTTATATCCGCGCATCACATTCTCAAGCTTTTCATCGCTCACATGCGGAAAGACCTGATTGATACTTCCCACTGCCATTTTGCAGCCCTGGCTGCACTCCTCCAAAAGCTTTCTGGTCACATCTTCCATACGGTTTGCCTCCTTTGCATTGTCCATATGGTCAGTGTCCCCGCATTCTGGCAATTTTATACTTCCACGCCGTTCTTTGCACAGATATCCGCCAGGCAGCATCTGTCGCAATGCGGCTTCGTCCTCGCCGTACAGACGTCGCGTCCGTGATACACCAGACGATGGCAAAAATCACTGCCCTCCTCCGGCGGAATGATTTTCCACAGGGCCATCTCCACCTTCTTCGGCTCCTTAATGCCATCCACCAGCCCCATACGGTTCGTCAGACGGATGCAGTGTGTATCGGTGACAATTGCGGGCTTTCCAAAAACGTCCCCCATGATCAGATTTGCACTCTTCCGTCCGACTCCCGGAAGCTTCAGCAGCGCATCAAAATCATCCGGGACTTTTCCGTCGTATTCTTCTTTCAGAATTCGCATACAGGCGCTGATATCCCTGGCCTTGCTTCTTCCAAGTCCGCAGGGCTTCACGATCTCCTCTGTCTCCTCCGGAGAAGCGGCCGCCAGCGCTGCCACATCCGGAAATTTCCCGTAAAGCTTTTCTACCACCACGTTGACCCTTGCATCCGTACACTGAGCCGCCAGACGGACACTCACCAGAAGCTTCCATGCCTGGTCGTAATCAAGGGTACAGCCCGCATCCGGATACTCCTCCTTAAGGCGCCGGATGATCTCCAGTGCCAGCTCTTCCTTCGTCATTTTCATCCTCCGTTCTTATCACTAATTAATCAAAGCGGCACAGGTGCCTCCCCCTGGCTCACCCAAGGATCGTCTCTATCTCCCAAAGATGCGAAATCTCATAATCGATCCGCACACCTGCCGTATTTTCCTTCTTCTTCGGATTGTACCAGCAACACAGGATCCCTGCATTGTTGCCGCCTCTCATATCGCTCGTCAGAGAGTCTCCGACGATCATGACCTCATTTCGGTTTACCGGCCCTATCTCTGCAAAAACATGGTCAAAAAATCCGATCCCCGGCTTTTCCACACCAATTTCATCTGAAATAAATACGCCCTTCATGCATTCTCCCAGACCGGAGAATTTCAGCTTGTTTCTCTGAGCCTCCACCGTCCCGTTCGTCACAACATACTGATCTACCTGAGCCTGCAGCTTCCCGCAAAGGCGAACCGAATCTTCATTTTCAAAAAAGACCTCGCCCAGCTTTTTCTGATAAGAGCTGTTAAACGCAGCAATATCGTCGCAGGGAATGGTTTCCTCCTCAAAGAACGTCTCAAAGCGGCCCAGCAGAACCTCCTGCTTCGTCACTTCGCCCCGCTCCAGTGCTTCCCAGTACCTGCGGTTGATTCTGGCATACCGCTCAAGCATTGCATCATTGCACCCGTAAAAACCAATTTCCTCCAGGCATCTGCGGATTCCGCAGCTCTCTGATTTTTCAAAATCCAGAAGCGTCCCATCTACATCCCACAAAATTACCTTTATCATCTGACAGTGCTCCTCTTATTCTTTTCCGTTAAAACAGTACGTACAAAGCTTACACGGAGATATCCCGATGGATTTTTTCAGATCATCCAGCCTGTGATAGCGAAGCGTCGTAAAGTTCTGCTCCTTGCGGATAGCCTCCAGCATTTCCGCGTACCGCTTGCTGCAGGGATCTGCGTAATCATCCAGAACCTCCTGGGATACGTCTCCCTCCCGGTCTTTGATGATCCTTCTCGTGATCAGATCCATCTCCGATTTGGAACGGGAGAAATTCAGATATTTGCAGCCGTACAGAAGCGGCGGGCAGGCCGGACGCACATGTACCTCCTTCGCCCCGCTGGCGTACAGAAATTCCGTCGTCTCCCGAAGCTGTGTGCCCCGTACAATAGAATCATCGATCAACAGCAGTTTTTTATTCTGAATCAGGGCCTTGACCGGGATCAGTTTCATCCGGGCGATCAGATTTCTCTGGCTCTGATGTGTCGGCATGAAAGAGCGCGGCCATGTCGGCGTGTATTTGATAAACGGTCTCGCATACGGAATACCGGATTCATTTGCATACCCGATCGCATGAGCCACACCGGAATCCGGAACACCTGCCACAACATCCGGGCTGACATTTCCCCTGTCGCGCTCTGCCAGCATGCCTCCGCACTTGTACCGCATCTCTTCAACATTCACTCCCTCATAGGAGGATGTCGGGTAGCCGTAATATACCCAGAGGAAGGAACAGATGCGCATCTCCTCCCGGGGCTCACAAAGTGTTTTTACCCCGTCCGGGTCGATGAAGACGATCTCCGCCGGGCCCAGCTCTTTATAATCCTCATATCCAAGATTGATATACGCAAAGCTTTCAAAGGATACACAGTATGCACCCTCCTTGTGCCCGATCACCAGCGGCGTTCTGCCGTACCGGTCTCTCGCCGCATACAGGCCCTCCTTCGTCATCAACAGCAGGGTCATGGAACCATCCACGATCTCCTGTACGTATTGGATTCCCTCTACGATACTGTCCTTTTTACAGATCAAAGCGGCAATCAGCTCCGTCGCATTTACCTGCCCGCTGCTCATTTCCTGAAAATGCGTGTTGCCATTCTCATAGACGTAGCTGAGAAGCTGCTCCATGTTGTTGATCTTGCCGACTGTCGTAATAGCAAAGCTGCCGAGGTGTGACTGGATCAAAAGAGGCTGCGGTTCATAATCGGAAATGCATCCGATACCGAGATTACCCTCCATCTCCTCCACGTCCCGTTCAAATTTCGTACGGAACGGAGAATTCTCAATATTGTGAATGGCCCGCTGAAAGCCATGCTCTCCGCAGACTGCCATACCTCCGCGCCTTGTTCCCAGATGTGAATGATAATCAATACCGTAAAATAATTCCAGTGTACAGTTATTTTTGGAAGCGACTCCGAAAAAACCACCCATGTCTTTATTCTCCTTTGCAGTATTTATTTTCTATCTCCTCATGCAGGCACCGCGGTCATATCAGTTATACAGTGTCCACGTTTTATACTTTACCATGAACCTCTTCTGAGGTAAAGATTTTTTTGTTTTCAAATCAGGGAAGAAAACCTTCCCGGTTCATTGTAACAATGGATTTTTGACACAAAAAAATCCTACAGACAATCGCCTGTAGGATCTACCGTGCGCTAGAGGATTCGAACCCCCGACCTTTTGGTCCGTAGCCAAACGCTCTATCCAGCTGAGCTAAGCGCACACGTTGTTTTCAGCATCCTTGATTATATACTTGCACTTCGTTTTTGTCAACTGTTTTTTTTATTTTTCTCAAAAAAGAACTGCGACCCGGGATTTTCCGCCTGCGGCGGGTCACTGTAACGGCATAATTCCCGCCAGCCCCGCCCATTGCAATACAACGAGCGGGGCTGGCAGAACATGATAATATAATATCCTTTATTTGTACAGAATGATCGGAACACGCTCCTGCATATTCTCGTATATCACTGCCGCAGCCTGTCCCGGCAGATTGACACATCCATGGGAACCGTTCGTCTGGTAGATATTTCCGCCGAAGGAACTGCGCCACGGCGCGTCATGAAGTCCCTGGCCGTCGAAGAACGGCATCCAGTACGTGACTTTCTCCTCCCACGTATCTCCCTTCAATGTCTCCGGGCTCTTCTTATACGGAATACCGAACACGCCGGTCACAGTCTCCCGGCCATCCTTTGGAAGACCGGATACGAGATCCGTCTCGACCACAAGCTCTCCATCCATATAAAACCATAAATGCTGCTGTGTCAGATTCACCTCGACATAGTTGCCGCAGATATCATCCCTGCCGTTCCGCTTGTAGCCCTTTACCGCGTAGACCGGCTCGCGCTCCACCTCGGTGTTTGCCTGAATATCCTGAATCAACTGCGCTGCCTCTGCATCCTTATCCATCTGATAACCGTAATCACTGGATTCGAAATGAATCGTCCTGCCGTCATGGGCCATAAAATCGCGCTGATAATACAGCGTATCATACCGTGCAGCCAGATCGTACACGTAATTGTAAATATCTTCTTCACGAAGCGTCGCCTGCCCGTCAGCGATGTCAAGCCAGTTCTGGACGGTAGACCAGTCGATTATCTCCTTCACTTCACCAAAGGTCAGTGTGATCTTAGCCTTGCAGTAGGAATTGTATATTCCCATCAGTGTGTTCATCTCACCGTCATCCTGTGTGACTGCCGGCAGGAAATAAAAGGACTCCGGCACGTCCAGAGATGCATCCGACTGCGGCCTGTTGTTCGATGTCAGCTTGTCAACGTAATCCTTCACCAACACCTGAAGATCCGCATCGTCCAGCTCATTGCCGTATACCTCCGGCTCTATATAATACTCTGTGCCGTTAAACTCCAGAGACGCGTCCACGCTGGAAATACGGGGCTGCGCAAACTTGACAGCGGACACCGCCTCATGAAATACATCTTCGTCATATTCAAAAGGTACCTCGACCTCAAATTCGTTTCCATCCATAAGACTGAACAGCAGCCGCAGGTTCTGCTCCCGCATGCACTCCTGAATGCTGTCGAGAAGCTGCATTTCATCGATGGTATAGCCCATCTCCTCCAGCGTCAGAGTCAGAGCCGTCTCGCCCTTCTCCTTCAGCTCAAGCTTCGGCGCGCTGTAATCTTTCTCAAGAATGAGCAGCACCTCTTTACACGTCTTCCCCGTGACATCATATCCGTTCAGCTTTGTCCCCTCAAAAAAAAGACCGCTGTTCGCCTGCTTGTACAGATAATACCCAAGCGCACCCAGTCCGGCCACAACCAGACAGAATAAAACAATAACAGCAATCTTAAGCCCTTTTTTCTTCTTCAATGTTCGTCCCATACCCTTCTGTTAATCATAATTTTTCAAAGCTCCCCCAAGCTTCTCCCTTCCATAATATTGCACCATTCACAAAAAATAGTCAAGTGGGGGTTTATTAATTTTTTTCTAACAGTCCAGCCCGCGTAGCTGACGGGTCTGCGGCCTGCATGGCGTCACCCCTGAAATGTCACCACGATTCTCGTCCCTTTTCCTACCTCGCTGTGCAGTTCGATCCTGGCATCATGCTGCGCCACGATATGCTTCACGATCGCCATACCGAGTCCGGTGCCTCCGGTCAGCTTGGAACGGCTCTTGTCCACACGGTAAAACCGCTCGAATACACGCTCCTGACTCTCTTTTGGGATGCCGATCCCCGTATCCGCAACGGTCAGAACCGGGTGCCCCTCCTTTTTTTCCACGGTTACATCCACCGTGCCGCCCAGCCTGTTATACCGGATCGCGTTGTCGCAGAGATTAAACAGCAGCTCCTCCATCATCTCTTTGTTGGCGCGTACCAGGCAGCGCTGTCCGTGGCACTCTATCTTTATACTGTGCTTCTCCGCATTGAGCTGCAGCATTTCCACGCAGGACGTAGCGATATCGTACAGATCCACCTCACTGCAGGAAATATCCGCATGGCCGCCGTCCAGCTCTGACAGCCGAATGATATCATTGATCAGCGTCAGCAGCCGTTTGGAGTTGCGGTGGATCTCTCCTGCAAATCGCTGCACCTCATTTTCCCCGGCGATCCCCGTCTCGATCAGCTCGGCGTAGCCGGAAATTGAAGTCAGCGGCGTCTTAAGCTCATGAGAAACGTTGGCTGTAAATTCCTGCCGCATCCTTGCCCCTTTGATAATGTCCTTATGCTGCTCCTGAATCGTCGTGATAAATGGCATCAGTTCCTCATATGTATCGATTTGGCTGGCCCCGTTGATATCCTTTGCCAGCTTTTCGATGGGACGCACGATGCTGGCCGTAATATACCTGGACAGCACGAAACAAATCAGCAGCATCAGTACGCCGATGCCGACGATCCCGTACATCGTATTATAAAATACGCTCCAGATACTTTTTTCCTCCTTACTGATTCGCAGGATATCCCCGTCTCTTAAGCATACCGCATAATAATACATATCACTGTCAAGCGTGTCGGAATGGCGCACAGAATACCCCTCGCCATTCTTCTCCGCCTCTCTGACCTCCGGCCTGTCACTGTGGTTGCTCATGGATTCCCGTCCGGCCTGGCTGTCATATATGACTGCGCCGTCACTGCCGATTACCGTCACCCGCAGCTCAGGCTGCGGGTTCGTATACCTTTCATTCAGCTCTTCCCCGGAGGATATCATGCCGCTCAATACCTCCGCGTACGTCTGCATATCATCCACGATCTGTTCCCGGTACATATGATGAAAGATGGCAACCGCCATGAGCAGGGTTGCCACCAACGTCAGAAATACCGTCAATAATAAGTAAATATTGATTTTTTTCTTCATATTATCCATTTTCTCCTGTCAGCATATAGCCGACGTTTCGTACCGTCTTTATCATACTTCCCGCATCGCCCAGCTTCTGGCGCAGCGTTTTGATGTGCATATCAAGCGTCCTGGACTCTGTCTCTTATACACATCTCCGAGCCCACGAGACGGAGCTA
>CAMTFT010000059.1 GCA_947071365.1 uncultured bacterium
ACACCTATTAAGTCGTCGGCAGCGTCAGATGTGTATAAGAGACAGGATAAATTTACTTCAGATATGGTGTTCGATAAGGATAAGATCGCACTTGTCATGGATCACTTTATTCCGAATAAGGATATCAAATCCGCAGAGCACTGCAAATGCGTGCGTGAATTTGCATGTAAGCATGATATCACAAATTATTTTGATGTAGGACAGATGGGAATTGAGCATGCGCTGCTTCCGGAGCAGGGACTGACTGTGGCGGGAGACGTGATCATCGGCGCTGATTCTCACACGTGTACATACGGTGCGCTGGGAGCGTTTTCCACCGGAGTGGGCAGTACGGATATGGCGGCAGGTATGGCGACAGGAAAGGCATGGTTCAAGGTGCCGTCTGCGATCAGGTTCAACCTGGTGGGCAAGCCCTCCAAATGGGTGAGCGGCAAGGATGTGATCCTTCACATTATCGGAATGATCGGCGTGGACGGAGCGCTTTACAAATCCATGGAATTTACGGGCGAGGGCATCCGTTATCTGACGATGGATGACCGTTTCACGATCGCAAACATGGCAATTGAGGCCGGAGGAAAGAACGGGATCTTCCCGGTGGATGATCTGGCGATTGCATATATGAAGGAGCATTCGAAGAGAGAATATACCGTTTATGAGGCGGATGAGGACGCTGTTTACGATGAGGAATATACGATCGACCTCAGTACCCTGAAATCTACAGTAGCGTTCCCGCATCTTCCGGAGAATACAAAAACGGTGGATGAGATCGAAGTGCCTGTTGTGATCGACCAGGCTGTGATCGGTTCCTGTACGAATGGCCGTATGGAGGATTTGCGCACGGCGGCAGAGATCCTGAAAGGCCGGAAGGTGAAGAAGGGTGTCCGCTGCATCGTGATCCCTGCGACGCAGTCCATTTATCTGCAGGCGATGGAGGAGGGCCTTCTGAAAATCTTCATAGAAGCAGGGGCGGCAGTCAGCACACCGACCTGCGGGCCGTGCCTTGGCGGCTATATGGGCGTTCTGGCAGCAGGGGAGCGGTGTATTTCCACGACGAACCGTAACTTTGTAGGACGTATGGGACACGTAGACTCTGAGGTCTATCTGGCAAGCCCGGCTGTGGCGGCAGCCAGTGCAGTTACCGGTAAGATTTCCACACCGGATGAGCTGGGATTATAAGGAGGAAGGATACATGAAAGCAGCAGGCAGAGTTTTTAAATATGGAGACAATGTAGATACGGATGTTATTATCCCGGCACGGTATCTGAATTCTTCAGATCCGGCGGAGCTGGCGACTCATTGTATGGAGGACATCGATAAAGAGTTTGTGAATAAGGTCTCAAAGGGGGACATCATCGTGGCGGAAAAGAATTTCGGCTGCGGCTCCTCCAGAGAACATGCGCCGATCGCAATCAAGGCAGCCGGTGTGAGCTGCGGGATCGCCGAGCCGTTCGCCAGGATTTTCTACCGCAATGCCATCAATATCGGGCTTCCGATCATTGAGTGCCCGGAAGCATCCAGAGGGATCGAAGATGGTGATGAGGTGGAGGTCGATTTTGACAGCGGCATGATTTACGACAGAACGAAGGGGACGCAGTTCAAGGGACAGGCATTCCCGGAATTCATGCAGAAGATCATCAGGGCTGAGGGATTGATCAACTATATTAACCAGGGCTGATCACTAAAAAATGTATACAAAGAGTCGGGCCCGATTTTCAGAAAGGTCTGGCTCTTTTTTACAATTAGTATTGGATTTTCAGAATAAATGTGTTATATTGTATTTTAACTGATAAAAAGCTCTTCGGCAGGATGCCGTTTGTGATAATTTGACATTTTGTGGGAAGTGCTGAGAGTGTGTTAGGAGGAAAAGCAAAATGAAAAAAGCAATGACGTTTGTCCTGGCGGCAGCGCTGACTATTTCCATGGCCGGCTGCGGTTCTACGACGAAGGAAACTGAAAAAGCCACAGAGAAGCAGACGAAAGAAGTTGTAACTGAGGCAGTGACGGAGAAGGCAACTGAGGCAGCAACAGAAGCCGAGACAGAAGCGACAACCGAGGCAACAACAGAAGCCGAGACTGAGGCAACGACAGAAGCCGGGACAGAAGCGACGACTGAGGCAACGACGGAAGCTGAGACAGAAGCAACGACTGAGGCTGAGAGCGAGACAGAAGCAGCAACCGAAGAAGTGACCGAGAAGGTTGAGGAAGAATCCCTTGCTGCAGAAGCAGAAAGTGAGACGGAAGCAGAGACCGAGGCAACGACTGAGGAAGAAACCGAGGCAACAACAGAAGCTGAGGCAGAGACTGAGGAAGAAACCGAGGCAACAACAGAAGCTGAGGCAGAGACTGAGGAAGTAACAGAAGCTGAGAGCGAGACCGAGGCAACGACAGAAGCTGAGGCAGAGACTGAGGAAGTAACAGAGGCAACGACAGAAGCTGAGAGCGAGACCGAGGAAGTAACTGAGGCAACGACAGAAGCCGAGAGCGAGACTGAGGAAGTAACGGAAGCTGAGACTGAAACAGAGACCGAAATGGAAGTTGCAACTGAAGAAGTGACCGAGAAGGTTGAAGAAGAGTCCTACGCTGCTGAGGCAGAAAGCGAGACTGAAACAGAGGAAGCTACAGAGGTTGAGACTGAGGAAGTAACGGAAGAAGCTACAGAGGCAGAGACCGGGGAAGTAACGGAAGAGGCTACAGAGGCTGAGACTGAGGAAGTGACAGAAGAAGTAACGGAAGAGGTTACAGAAGCTGAAACTGAGGATGTGACAGAGGCAGCACAGACAGAAGAGACAACGGAAGCTGCTGAAACAGAAGCTGAGGCTGAAGAATTCGTAGTTCCGGAAGGCACAAAGTACAAAGCAGTTCTCCTTGTAAACGGTACGCTTGGGGACAAGTCTTTCTTTGATTCTGCAAATGCAGGTCTGGAGGCTCTTCAGGAGGAGCTTGGCGAGGACGTATTTGAGTTTGACGTAGAAGAGATGGGCGGAACGTCTGCTGATATGGCGAAGTATGAACCGACCATGTATGACTACTGTGATGACGGTTCTTATGACGTGATCATCTGCGGTGCATATCAGGTGCTGGATGCTCTGACAAACGCAGCAAATGATTATCCGGATCAGAAGTTCATCTTCTTTGACGAGGCGTTTGATTTTGAAGCATGTGAAAATGACAACGTATACAATGTAATGTTCAAGCAGAACGAGGTATCTTATCTGGTAGGTGCTGCAGCAGCTATGATGACAACGGATGAGGATCTGGAAATGGTAGACCCGGACAACAAGATCATTGGTTTCCTGGGCGGCATGGACGGTTCCGTTATCAATGACTTCCTTGTAGGATACGTAGAAGGCGCACAGGCTGTTGAGCCGGATATCGAGGTTGCCATCGCATACGTAGGTGACTATGTTGACTCTGCAAAGGGTAAGGATATGGCTCTGACACAGTACCAGAACGGCGCTGACGTTGGATTTAACGTAGCAGGAAGTGCAGGACTTGGACAGATCGAAGCAGCAGCAGATGCTGAAAAATATGCATTCGGTGTTGACTCTGACCAGGCAGCTCTGCTTCCGGATTATGCAGACCACATCCCGACCTCTGCACTGAAGAACGTAGGAAACGCTCTGATCAACTCCATCAAGAGAGATATCATGGGCGAGCTTCCTTTCGGTTCTCTGGAGTACATGGGATTTGCAGAAGGCGGCGTAGAGCTTGTACTTGATGAGCATTATGAGGAAATGGTGCCGGAAGACATCAGAGAAAAGGTTGCAGACCTTCAGGAGCAGATCGAGAATGGCGATATCGTTGTAGATTCTACTCTGGGCGACAACCCGATCAGCACAGAGGATTACGACGCACTGATCGAGTCTGTAAAGGTAAAATAATTACAACTGGATAAAGTAGTATTATGAGTTGAAGAAAACCCAGCTTTCCAAAAGCAATGGAAGCTGGGTTTTTTGAAGAGTAACGAGTTAAAAGAGGTGATTCGGGTTGGATAATCAGAGCTTGCTTCAGATGAACCATATCATGAAAATTTATGGAAACGGTGTGGTTGCGAATGAGGACGTATCCCTGGAGCTGCGAAGGGGAGAGATCCATGCGCTTCTGGGGGAAAACGGCGCGGGAAAATCTACGTTGATGAAAGTGCTGTTCGGTATTGAAGCGCCGGATCAGGGCGAGATCCTTTTGAAGGGAAGCCCCGTGACGATCAAATCTCCGCAGCACGCCATCAGTCTGGGAATCGGAATGGTACATCAGCATTTTATGCTGGTTCCTTCGCTGACTGTGGCAGAAAATATTATTCTCGGTGTGGCGCCGAAAAAGGGACTGTTCATAGATATGGGAAAGGCAGTGTCCGCGGCGGAGAAGATTGCAAAGGAATACAATTTCGATATTGATGTGAACCAGAAGGTGGAAGAGATTCCGGTGGGCATCAAGCAAAAGGTGGAGATACTGAAAGCGCTGTACCGCGGCGCGGAAATTCTCATTCTTGATGAGCCGACGGCGGTGCTGACACCACAGGAGACTGACGAGCTGTTTGTACAGCTTGTAAAGCTGAAAGAAAAAGGCCATACGATCATATTTATCTCTCACAAGCTTGATGAGATCAAGAAGATCTGTGACAGAGCCACCATTATGCGAAATGGCCGAAGCATGGGAACGTATGACGTTGCGGGTATCACAACGCAGGAGATGTCCCGGCTGATGGTGGGACGGGAGGTCTCGCTTACCTTTGAGAAGAATGAGCAGCACCTTACAGATGAGGTTCTGCTTAAAGTCAGAGATCTCACAGTACATAATTCCCAGGGCGTCCTGAAAGTGGACGGTCTGTCTTTTGACCTGAAGGGCGGAGAAATCCTCGGTATTGCCGGTGTGGAAGGAAACGGGCAGACGGAGCTGATCGATACGCTGACAGGGCTGAATAAGCGGTATCAGGGCGAAATCGATATCAAGGGGAAAAATATCCGGCCTTTGTCGATTGCGGATATCCGCGGACAGAAGCTGGCGCACATACCGGAAGACCGCATGGCATCCGGCTGTGCCCGAAATTTGAGTATTCAGGAAAATCTGTTTTCCAATCAGTATAAATCCCCGGAGTATTCCGGGCGGCAGCTCCTTAAGACGAAGGCAATCGAGAAGCGCAGCGAGGAGCTGATCCGGGAATTTAAGATCAAATGCAGCACCAGAAAGCAGAAGGTGGGTATGCTTTCCGGAGGAAATATTCAGAAGGTGATCGTTGCCAGAGAATTTTCCACGGCGCCGGATATTATTATCGCCAATCAGCCGACGCGAGGTATTGACGTTGGTGCGGCCTCCTTTATCCGGCAGAGGCTTCTGGAATTCCGGGATGCGGGCTGTGCGGTGCTTCTTGTGTCCGCTGACCTGACGGAGATTTTTTCCTTAAGTGACCGTCTGGCTGTCATGTACAAGGGAAAATTTGCCGGCTTTTTTACGGATGTGGGAAGTGTGACTGAGGATGAGCTTGGACAGCACATGCTGGGCATCAAAAGAGAAGAAGTATTGGAGGGTGTCGTTTATGAGTAGCGCAAAGAAATTTGATATACTGAGGACGCTGCTTTCCGTGCTGATCGCGCTTGGTATATCATTCATTCTTATTTTCATGCTGAGTGAGCAGCCGGTGGAGGCGATCAAACATCTCCTGATCGGGCCGCTTTCCAGCAAACGAAACATGGGAAATGTGATTGAATCCATGATTCCGCTGATATTCACAGGTACAGGCGTGTGTATCATGTTTTCCGCAAACCAGATCAATCTATCGGGGGAGGGTGCATTCCAGATCGGCGGACTGGCTGCCTCCTGTGTGGCGATTTATTTTACGGCGGAGATCCTTTCGCCATCGTCAGCGCTGCTCGTTGCAGGACTGGCAGGCGCGCTGTTTTCTGTTATTCCGGCTATTTTGAAGATCACCACAACGGCTTCTGAAATGGTGTCTTCCCTGATGATCAACTATCTGGCGCTGTATTTCGGCGTTTATATGCTGAACAATGTGATCGCGGATCCGAAGGCAAGCGCGGCCTCCTACGAGCTGTGCGAAGCTTCTGAGCTTCCGGTGCTTCTGGACGGCACGAGAGTACATCTCGGTCTGATCATCGCGCTTCTCGTAGCGGTGTTTGGCTATTTCTTCCTCTACAGGACGAAAATGGGTATGAGCTGCGGCTGACCGGAGAGAACGGTGAATTTGCGAAATATTCCGGTGTCAATATCGTGAAGGTCGTGGTAGTTTCACAGCTTCTGGGCGGTTTTATTTCCGGCCTCGGCGGCGGAGTGGAAATGCTGAGCCCGATCTATTCCAGATTTAACTGGACATCCCTTACGGGATACGGATGGGATGCCATCATCATCAGTACGCTGGCTAAGAATAATCCTCTGTATACGCCATTTGCGGCTCTGTTTCTGGCCTACCTTCGCACCGGCGCTTCCATTATGGCGCGGCGTACGGATGTTACGCTGGAGATCGTGCAGATCACGCAGGGAATCATTATCATTCTCGTAGTGGCGGAGCAGTTCCTGAGCGGGTATAAGCACAGGATGATTGCAAAAGAGGCAAAGGCAGCATTGAAGGAAGAGGAGGTGGCATAGGATGTGGAGCGCAGTTTTATCTCCTGATTTTTTCAGTACGATGCTCAGAGCGGCGACGCCGATTCTGTTTGCCACTCTGGGAGCTTCCATTGCGGCGAAGGCCGGCATCACAAATATGGCTCTTGAGGGCATGATGCTTTTTTCTGCGCTGTTCGGCGTTATCTTTTCATCGCTGACCCAGAGTGCATGGCTGGGGCTGCTGATTACCGTCATCCTCGGCGGTATCATGGGACTGATCCTTGCCTTTTTTGTGCTGAACCTGAAAACGGATGAGATCCTTGCGGCAGTTGCCTTCAATCTGGTGGCTACGGGAGGTACGGTTCTGATCATGGTGGCATTTTCCGGCGACCGCGGTGTGTCCTCGTCGATTCGAAGCGTGGCCGCGCCGACGGTGGTGATTCCGCTGGTTAGCCAGATCCCGTTCATCGGGAAAATACTGTCCGGACAGAACGTGCTCACCTGGTTTGCGCTGATCTCGGTGGCCGTACTGCATCTGTTTCTGTACAAAACGCCTCTGGGACTGTCGATCCGCTCTGTGGGCGAGAATAAAAACGCGGCGGAGTCTGTCGGCATCAATTCCCGGAAGATCCAGTATATTGCTCTGATTATCAGCGGCGCACTGGCAGCGGCCGGAGGCTTTTACCTGTCAGGCGGATATATGAATATGTTTACAAAGGACATGTCCAGCGGCCGTGGTTTCATTGCCCTGGCGGCTTCCAGCATGGGAGGAAATACACCGATAGGAGGGTTCCTCGTATCACTGCTGTTCGGTATTGCCCAGGCGTTTGCGAATATTATGCAGCTCATGGCTATTATGCCGTACGAAATCGTCCTGATGGTTCCGTATCTGGCTACTTTGATCGGACTTGGTGTATACTATTATGCACAGAAGAAGAGAAAGGAGCGATTAAGTGGCAAATAGAAAAATTATTATGGATTGTGATCCGGGCATCGATGACGCGGTGGCAATGTGCCTGGCGGCAGCGCACCCGGAAGAATTTGAATTTCTTGGAATCACAACGGTGGCAGGAAACCAGACGATCGGGAAGGTGACAGAAAATGCGCTGCGCCTTAGCAGCTTCTGGAAGATCAACGCGCCGGTGGCAAGGGGATCTGCCGTGCCGATAGTACGGCAGCCGCTTACGGCATCAGATATTCATGGAGGCAACGGTCTGGGCGGGGTAGAGCTTCCGTCTTCTGAGGATAAGATCGTTCCGGAAAATGCAGTGCTTTTTATGAAGAAGCTGATAGATGAGCTGCCGCAGGGAGAAAAGGTGACGCTGGTTCCCACGGGGCCGCTGACGAACATTGCCCTTTTGCTCCGGGTATTTCCTGTCTCTTATACACATCTGACGCTGCCGACGACTTAATAGGTG
>CAMTFT010000060.1 GCA_947071365.1 uncultured bacterium
GCTCGGAGATGTGTATAAGAGACAGAGTTTAAACAATATCATTTTACCGAACGGCAAATTCGATGAATTTGCCTGTTCTCTGGCAGATGAATTGTTGTACTTTACTGCTGAAATGGAGGTAACAATGAAGAAAAAGGCAGCGCTTCACAATCTGGGATGTAAAGTGAATGCATATGAAACGGAGGCTATGGGGCAGCTCCTCGAGGAAGCAGGGTACGAGATCGTGCCTTTTGCGCCGGGGGCGGATGTCTATGTGATCAATACGTGTACCGTGACGAATATTGCAGACCGTAAATCCCGGCAGATGCTTCACAAAGCAAGAAAAATGAATCCGGAAGCTATCGTTGTTGCGGCGGGCTGTTACGTCCAGACGGCGCAGGAGCCGGTGGAGCAGGACCCCGCGATCGATATCGTGCTGGGAAACAACTGCAAAAAAAATCTGATAGAAGCACTGCAGAATTTCGAAGAGGCAAGACGGCCGGAGCAGTCTGCCATTGCGGGAAAGATAGATATCAACCATACGAAGGAATATGAAAGCCTGTTCGTGTCGCGGATGCAGGAACATACGAGGGCGCATATCAAGGTGCAGGACGGGTGCAATCAGTTCTGCAGCTACTGTATCATACCGTATGCGAGGGGAAGAGTCCGCAGCCGTACGATGGAGGACGTTCTGCGGGAGGCAAAGACGCTGGCGGAAAACGGATGCCGGGAAGTTGTGCTGACAGGAATACACTTAAGCTCCTACGGGGTGGATCTTGATACGTCGCTGCTTGCGCTGATTCAGGCTGTTCACGGGATACCGGGAATCCGCCGGATCCGTCTCGGTTCCCTGGAACCGGGAATTATCACGGAAGAATTTGCGTCAGCTCTAGCTGCATTACCGAAGGTGTGTCCGCATTTTCATCTTTCCCTGCAGAGCGGCTGTAGTGAGACTCTGAAGCGGATGAACCGCCGTTACACCGCAGAAGAATTCGAAGAAAAATGCCGTATTTTGCGCAGGGCCTTTGACCGGCCTGCGATTACGACGGATGTGATCGTCGGTTTTCCGGGAGAGACGGAGGAGGAATTTGAGACTACGGTAAAATTCCTGGAAAAAATCAAATTGTATGAGACTCATATTTTCAAATATTCGAGAAGACACGGCACCCGGGCTGCGGTTATGCCAGACCAGATACCGGAGCAGATAAAGGGCGTCCGCAGTGAACGATTGATCGCGCTCGGCGAGCAGAACCGCAAGCTGTTCGAGGCACAGTACGCAGGATGCGAGACCGAGGCGCTCTTTGAGGAAAAAACGGTAATTGATGGCCGGGAGTACTATGTCGGCTATACAAAAGAATATATCAAGATGGCTATATTGGCGGAGAAGGATTATGAAAACGTACTGATGAAAGGTACGCTGGGTCACGAGTTGTCATCGCATATATTTTTACTGAACGATGCCGGGATATAGATGGATAAAAATAATAGCTCATATGCCAGCACACAACAGAGGAGCCCTGCAAAGTTCCGCCCTGTGTCCGGGTTACCTGTATTCGGGTTGCCTGTGTCCGGGTTGATTACTAACTGGCACCCCGGAAAAATCTGTCGAAAACGAATCTCTGAAAGGGATTGAATTATTTTCTTAATTATATTAAAATAAACTCAATTAAACTATCTTAAGATACAGAAGCACATAAGGACGTGGAAAAATGGCAGAAATCAATAACACACAATATTTTAAATTCAGCACGGATCCTGAAGCACGCGTGAAAATGGTACTTGATGTTGTATACAATGCGATGGCGGAGAAGGGGTACAATCCGGTCAATCAGATCGTAGGCTACATTATGTCGGGGGATCCGACGTATATCACAAGCCATAACAATGCCCGCAGTATGATCATGAAGGTAGAACGTGACGAGCTGGTAGAGGAACTTTTAAGAGAGTACATCAAGAATAAATCATGGCAGCAGGAGGAACGATGATCCGTATCATGGGGCTTGATTTCGGCTCGAAGACGGTAGGGGTAGCGATCAGCGATCCTCTGGGTCTTACAGCGCAGGGAATTGAGATTATCAGGCGTCCTGCAGAAAACAAGCTGAGAAGAACGCTGGCCAGGATCGAAGAGCTGGCAGCAGAGTACGGGGTGACAACTATTGTATTGGGATTCCCCAAAAATATGAACAATACAATTGGGGAACGGGCGGAAAAATCGCTGGCATTCAAGGAGATGCTGGAGCGAAGGACGGGCCTTCCGGTAATCATGTGGGACGAGCGTCTGACGACTGTCTCCGCGAACCGCACGCTGATGGAAAGCGGCGTCCGTCGGGAAAATCGAAAGGAATACGTGGATATGATCGCGGCTGTGTATATCCTGCAGGGATATCTGGACAGCCTTGAAAGGGAAAAGAATGAATAAAATAGAACTTTGCCCGGTCGGAGAAGACACGACGGTCGGGTTCTTTGTGGTGGAAGAAACGAGAATTAACGGTGTTTCGTATCTGTTGGTGACAGAGACGGAGGACGAGGAAGCAGAGGCGTACATCCTGAAGGATATGTCTCAGGATGGAGAAGCAGAAGCAAATTACGTGTTTGTCGAGGACGACAATGAACTGGAAGCAGTATCAAAGATTTTTGCAGAGCTTTTAGAGGACGTGGATATTGAGCTCTGAGAAGAATAGTTTTACAAAAAGAAAGTTTACGGAAAAATGAAAAGAAGTCAGATTACGGAATGCAAAGGCGTATTCCGTTCTTAGCATGGAGGTGCAGATTGAAAAAAGAACGAAACAGAAGTGAAAATCTGAAAATAATTCCGATCGGCGGACTTGGACTGATTGGAATGAACATGACGGCATTTGAATATAACAACAGTATTGTGGTGGTGGACTGCGGTCTGGCGTTCCCGGAGGACGATATGCTGGGAATCGATCTCGTGATACCGGATGTCACTTACCTGAAGGAAAATATCGACAGAGTGAAGGGGATCGTCTTCACCCATGGACATGAAGACCATATCGGCGCATTGCCGTATATTTTAAAAGAGCTCAGCGTGCCGCTGTATGCGACGAAGCTGACAATGGGACTGATCGAACGGAAGCTGACGGAGCACAACCTGATGCGCACGACGAAGAGAAAGGTCGTAAAGCCGGGCCAGTCCATCAATCTCGGAGAATTCCGGATCGAATTTATCAAAACGAATCACAGTATTGCGGATGCAGTGGCGCTGGCGCTATATTCTCCGGCAGGCATTGTGGTACACACAGGAGACTTTAAGGTGGACTATACGCCGGTATTCGGAGATGCCATCGATTTGCAGCGCTTTGCAGAGATAGGGAAAAAGGGCGTGCTGGCGCTGATGTGCGACAGTACGAATGCGGAGCGCCCGGGCTTTACGGCTTCTGAGCGGACGATAGGGCACGTATTTGATAATCTTTTCTCGGAGCACCACAATACGAGGATCATCATCGCCACCTTCGCTTCCAACGTAGACCGTGTGCAGCAGATCATCAATTCCGCGTACAAATACGGAAGGAAGGTCGTTGTGGAGGGGCGCAGTATGGTCAATATCATACAGACGGCTTCTGAACTGGGCTACCTGAATATTCCTGAGAATACTCTGATCGAAGTGGAACAGATGAAGAATTACCCGGATGAGCAGATGGTACTCATCACCACGGGAAGTCAGGGCGAATCCATGGCGGCGCTCTCCAGGATGGCGGCAAATATGCATAAAAAGATATCCATCAAGCCGGGAGATACGGTTATTTTCAGCTCGAATCCGATTCCGGGCAATGAAAAGGCGGTCTCAAAGGTCATCAATGAGCTGTCCATGAAGGGAGCTAACGTTATTTTCCAGAATGCGCATACCTCGGGACATGCCTGCCAGGAGGAGATCAAGCTGATGTACTCTCTGGTGCGTCCGAAGTATTCAATTCCGGTTCACGGTGAATACCGCCATATGAAGGCGCAGGCACAGCTTGCGGAGGGCCTCGGTATCCCCAAGGATCATATTTATATGCTGAAAACCGGTGACGTTCTGGAAATGAACGAGGACTTTGCAAGGGTCACGGGCCATGTGCAGACAGGCTCGATTCTGGTGGACGGCCTTGGTGTCGGCGATGTGGGCAATATTGTCCTTCGGGACAGACAGCATCTGGCAGAGGACGGTATCGTTATTGCCGTGCTCACGCTGGAGCGGTACACAGGACAGATTCTGGCCGGGCCGGATATCGTTTCGAGAGGCTTCGTGTATGTGAGAGAAGCGGAGGATCTGATGGATGAGGCGCGGAACGTCGTGGAGGATGCGATGGACTACTGCAATTCCCATCGTGTGACAGACTGGGCAAAGATCAAGAATTCAATCCGGGATTCCCTGGGAGATTTCCTGTGGAAGCGCACAAAGCGCCGCCCGATGATCCTGCCGATTATTATGGAAGTTGAGTAAAACAGTATGGAAAATATAAAGAGATGTACGGCAGCGCTGATAGATGCCATATTGGAGAGCGATGAGTATACCCGGTTCTGCGAGCTGCGGGATCAGGTGCGGGAGCAGCCGGAGCTGCGGGCGCAGATCAATTCATTTCGCCAGCACGTATTTGAGGTACAGAATTCAAGGGAACCTCTTGACATGTATGGAGAGCAGGAGCGGCTGTACAGGAATTTTGAAGAATTTCGGAAGAATCCGCTGGTAAATGATTTCCTGGAGGCGGAGCTTCGGGTCTGCAGGATCCTTCAGAGGATCACGACGGATATCGCGGCTGCCATTGATCTGGATGCGGACGAAGTTTCAGAGAGGATCGGACTGTAGAATGATCGTTCAGGAGAGGATGGCGTCGTATATCAATTCGCTGGATTCGGGGAACGGTGCGTTTCTGGATGAGCTGGAGCGCAGGGCATTATCTGAGGATGTGCCTATCATACGTCAGGATATGCAGAGCTTCCTGAAAGTCCTGCTGGCGATGCAAAAGCCGGAGAGGATTCTGGAAGTAGGGACTGCTGTGGGGTTTTCCGCGATCCTGATGGCACAGAACACGGAGAAGACGTGCAGGATAACGACGATCGAGAAATACGAAAAAAGAATACCGGAGGCAAGAAAAAATTTCGGTGATGCCGGCCTTGAGGGACGGATCACACTGCTGGAGGGCGACGCTCTGGAGGTGATGAAGTCTCTTACGGAGCCGTATGACATGATTTTTATGGATGCTGCCAAGGGGCAGTATATCCACTTTCTTCCGGAAGCGCTGCGGCTGCTGCGGACGGGCGGTGTGCTCGTATCCGACAATGTGCTGCAGGACGGAGATATCATTGAGTCTCATTACGCGGTGGAGCGGCGGAACCGCACGATCTACAAGCGGATGAGAGAATACCTGTATGTGCTCAAGCATACGGACGGGCTGCTGACTTCTATCGTCCCGGTGGGAGACGGAGCGGCAGTGACGGTGAAGCGGAAAGAAAGGGTGAAAATATGAGACATCCGGAATTACTGATACCGGCCAGCAGTCTTGAGGTGCTGAAGACTGCTGTGGTTTTCGGCGCAGACGCCGTTTATATCGGAGGAGAAGCTTTTGGTCTTCGCGCAAAGGCGAAAAATTTTTCCATGAAGGAAATGGAAGAGGGCATATCGTTTGCCCATGAACACGGCGTGAAGGTCTATGTAACGGCCAACATTCTGGCGCACAATTACGACCTGGAGGGTGTGGAAAAGTATTTTCAGGAGCTGAAGGAGATAAAGCCGGATGCACTGATTATTGCAGACCCGGGCGTATTTACGATCGCAAAGATGGTCTGTCCCGAAATAGAGATCCATATCAGCACCCAGGCGAATAATACGAATTATGAGACGTACCGGTTCTGGTGGGAGCTGGGGGCAAAGCGGGTGGTGTCCGCCCGGGAACTGTCCCTGAGGGAGATCCGCCAGATTCGCGACAGGATACCGAAGGAGATGGAGATAGAGAGCTTCGTACACGGAGCAATGTGCATTTCCTATTCGGGCCGCTGCCTTCTGAGCAATTATTTTACGGGCAGAAACGCAAACCACGGGGCATGTACCCATCCGTGCCGTTGGAAATACGCCGTGGTAGAGGAGACAAGGCCGGGAGAATACATGCCGGTGGAGGAAAATGAGAGAGGCACGTACATTTTCAATTCCAAGGATCTCTGCATGATCGAGCATATTCCTGATCTGATCGATGCGGGGATCGACAGTCTGAAGGTGGAGGGCCGCATGAAGACGGCGCTGTATGTGGCGACGGTGGCGAGGACGTACCGGAAGGCACTGGACGATTACCAGAAGGATCCGGCGCTTTATGAGGCAAATATGGACTGGTACAAAAATCAGATATCCAACTGTACGTACCGCCAGTTTACGACAGGATTCTTTTACGGCAAGCCCGGGGACGAGTCACAGATCTATGACAGCAATACGTACGTAAAGGAGTATACGTATCTCGGGATCATAAATCGCCAGCGGGAGGACGGACTGTATCTGATCGAACAGCGCAACAAGTTTTCTGTGGGAGAGACGATCGAGATCATGAAGCCGGATGGTACGGATATTCCGGTCACCGTTTCAGGCATTTATGATGAGGAAGGCAACAGTATGGAAAGCGCTCCGCATCCGAAGCAGAAGCTGTGGGTCAGTCTGGACGGAAAGGCAGAAAAATACGATATCCTGCGGCGGGCAGAGGGCTGACGGCAGATATAAGAACAAAAATGCCTGTTATGCAGGCAGTATCACTATATGAGCGTCAATTGAAAAGAAATACAGATATCCGTGCGGGCTGGCTGCATGGATATTTGCATGTTGGTGAAGAATAAAAAACGGAGGAAACGGGACATGAAGATCGAAAGAGAAGACATTTATGTGGATTATATATTGGATGTGACATCGCGCCTGTTAGCTGTGGACAGCCCCAGCGGTTTCACAAAAAGCGCAGCGGAGTTTGTGATGAAAGAGTTTGCTTCGCTGGGCTTTTCGCCGGAGCTGACCAGGAAGGGCGGCGTTCTGGTAAGGTTGGGCGGCAGTGATGAGACGGACGGCATTCTGCTGGAGGCCCATACGGATACGCTGGGTGCCATGGCAGCGGAGATAAAGGAGAACGGAAGGCTTCGACTTACGTCTCTTGGAATAAACGCCAATAACGTCGAAGGGGAAAACTGCAGGGTATATACGCGTTCCGGCAACGTTTATGAAGGGACATTTCAGCTTTGCAACGCATCGATTCATGTGAACGGCGAGTACAATAAGACAGAGAGAACGTTTGATACGATGGAGCTGGTACTGGATGAGCGCGTGGAAAATGCAGAGGACGTACGTGATCTAGGAATCCGCGTGGGCGATATCGTCTGCTTCGATCCGCGAACCAGAATTACAGAGAAAGGCTATATCAAGAGCCGTTTTCTGGACGACAAGCTGAGCGTAGGCATCCTGCTGGGATTTGCCAGATATATAAAAGAAGAAAATATTGATATGAAGCGTGCTGTGTATGCACACATCACGGTTTATGAGGAAGTGGGACACGGCGGTTCTGCGTCTGTGCCGAAGGGCGTGACGGAAGCGATTTCCGTGGATATGGGCTGTGTGGGAGACGGACTGCAGTGCAGGGAGCATCAGGTATCGATCTGCGCGAAGGACAGCGGCGGCCCCTACGATTATCAGGTGACAGGAGGGCTGATAGAGGCGGCTGAGAAAATGGAAGCGGACTATGCGGTGGATGTTTATCCGCATTACGGCTCAGATGTGGAGGCAACCTTAAGGGCCGGTTATGATATCCGTCATGGGCTGATCGGCGCGGGCGTATATGCGTCGCATGGATATGAGAGGAGCCATAGGGATGGCGTGAAGAATACGTGGCGGGTGCTGGTCGGGTACTGCACAAAATAGAAACAGTTTTTCAGGGGAGGACCTGTCTCTTATACACATCTCCGAGCCCACGAGACGGAGCTACAT
>CAMTFT010000061.1 GCA_947071365.1 uncultured bacterium
ATTATGCAAAAGGCAAGTGTATGGGCAGAAAAAGTCATGATTCCTACATATGAGATTGGAGAGGCGGAGAAGAATCCGATTTTTCTGGAGAAAAGAGTTTATCAGGGAAGCTGCGGAAAGGTATATCCGTATCCGACAACGGAGAAGATCAGCCCGGAAAAAAAGGATAAAGTATATCAGGCTGTATATCTGGAAAATCAGTATATCCGGGTAATGGTGCTGCCTGAGCTGGGCGGCCGTATCCAGCGGGCATATGACAAGACGAATGATTATGATTTTGTATATTACAATCATGTGATCAAGCCGGCACTGGTGGGTCTGGCAGGACCGTGGATCTCAGGCGGGATTGAATTTAACTGGCCGCAGCATCACCGCCCGACGACATTTATGCCGGTGGATCATGTGATCCAGGAAAACGAAGACGGTAGCAAAACGCTGTTTGTGAACGATGTGGACCAGATGTACGGGACAAAGGGAATCGCAGGTTTTACGCTGTATCCGGATAAGGCATACATAGAGATCCGCGGCCAGCTTTACAACCGCACTGCGACACCGCAGACCTTCCTGTGGTGGGCGAATCCGGCGGTGGCTGTGAATGATCATACCCAGTCAATCTTCCCGCCGGATGTCCATTCCGTGATGGATCATGGAAAACGTGACGTATCGCGCTTCCCGATCGCGACGGGTGTTTATTATAAGCATGATTACAGTGATGGTGTGGATATTTCCAGATACAAAAATATCCCGGTGCCGACTTCGTACATGGCGGAAAAATCGGATTATGACTTTGTGGGCGGATATGATTACGGGAAAAAAGCGGGAATCCTCCACGTGGCGGACCACCATATTTCTCCCGGAAAGAAGCAGTGGACCTGGGGCTGCGGTGAGTTCGGAAAAGCCTGGGACCGCAATCTGACAGATGAGGATGGCCCGTATATTGAGCTGATGACAGGGGTGTATACGGACAATCAACCGGACTTTACATGGCTGAAGCCCTTTGAGGAAAAGACCTTCCGGCAGTATTTTATGCCCTACAAAGAGGTTGGAGCGGTTAAAAATGCCAGTATCCATGCCGTCCTGAACATGGAAGTGCAGGAGGATGGCATCCATGTCTGCGTGTACGGAACCGGAAGATATGAAGACGCTGAGATCGTTGTCTGGAATGATGGAAAAGAGATTTTCCGTGAAAAAACAATTCTGTCTCCGAACGATATCTTCCATAAAACGATACCGGTCGATGTGAAAAATGAGTGTGATGTCAGGGTACAGGTGCTGGCAGGCGAAAAGCTTCTCGTAGAGTACCAGCCGAAGGAAGAGGGAATCCCGGAGCTTGCAAAACCGGCGCTTCCGGCGAAGGATCCGGAGGAGATCATGACGAATGAAGAACTGTTCCTGACAGGACTCCATATTGAACAGTACCGCCATGCGACGTATCTTCCTGATCCGTATTATCTGGAGGGCTTGAAGCGAGATCCGGGGGACATCCGTATAAATAACGCGTACGGTTCGCTTCTGATGCGCAGGGGCTGCTTCGCGGAATCTGAGAAATATTTCCGCAAGGCGCTGGAGCGATTGACCTGGAAGAATCCGAATCCGTATGACAGCGAAGCATATTACAATCTTGGGCTTGTCCTGTTCTATCAGGAAAGATACGATGAAGCGTTTGACGCATTTTACAAGGCGACCTGGAGCAATGAACAGCAGGAAATGTCCTTCTATTATCTGGCATGTATCGCCGTTCGTCGAAATGATCTGGAAGCAGCGCTGGAATTTGCAGAAAAAGGGCTGGTGAAGAACAGCCACAATATTAAGGCGAGGGGATTGAAGGCAGTTATTTTGCGCAGGCTTGGCCGAAGGAATGAGGCTGAATCATGGATAAAAGAAAATCTGAAAACAGATCCCTTTGATTATCTCTCCTTATTCGAGTCATATCTGCTTGACGGCGATACGGAAGTCCTGGCGTATATGAATGGGCTGATGAGAAATTTCCATGAAAATTATCTGATGACAGCGAGAGATTATGCGGAAGCAGGCTGCTATGCGGAAGCTGTGGCACTTCTTGAACAGTGTACACAGGATAAGCCAATGATGCACTACTACAGAGGATATTACAGACGGTGTATGAATCAGAAGGATGAAGGGCTGAAGGATTACGCTGCGGCAGAGGCTGCTTCTCCGCTGTACTGCTTCCCGAATAAACTGGAAGATATCCGTGTGCTTGAGGATGCGATTTCCGCATGCAGCCAGGCGCCGAAAGCGTGCTATTATCTGGGATGCCTGTTTTACGATAAGCTGCAGTTTGAGCGTGCAATTTCGCTATGGGAGGAGTCGGAGCGCCTGGACGGTGAATACCCGACACTGCTGCGCAACCTTGCACTTGCTTATTTCAACAAGCGCGGTGAGGCAGATAAGGCCAGAGAGAGGCTGGAAAAAGCATTTGCTCTTGATACGACAGATGCCCGGGTGTTCCTGGAACTCGACCAGTTGTACAAAAAGCTGAATGAAGCCCCATCCTGGAGGCTTTCCAATTATGAGAAGCATCCCGGGCTGCTCGAAGAGCGCGATGATCTGCTGATCGAATACATTACACTGCTGAACTCAGAAGGAAAGCATCAGGAGGCGTATGACACGATCATGTCCCACACCTTCCGTCCGTGGGAAGGCGCAGAGGGCAAAGTGACGACCCAGTACAAAGCGGCTCTGTGTGAGATGGCAAAACAGAAGATAAAGGAAGAGGACTGGGAAGGTGCAGGCAATCTTCTGGAAAAAGCTCTTGTATATCCGGAGAACCTGGGCGAAGGCCGTCTGGAAGGGACGAAGGATAACAACCTGTACTATTACCTTGGCTGTGTCAAAGAGGCGCAGGGAGATAAGGAAGGCGCGCAGATGTGCTTTGAAAAGGCTTCCCTGGGTGAAGGAGAACCGGCCGGTATGATGTATTACTATGACCAGCCGGCGGACATGATTTTGTATAAGGGTCTGGCATACGGGAAAATGGGGCGGCAAAGAGAAGCGAATGCCTGCTTCTATAAACTGGTCGACTACGGAGAGAAGCATATCCGGGATCATATGAGGATCGATTATTTTGCTGTGTCCCTTCCGGATTTCCTGATATTTGAGGACGATCTGAATCTGAAAAATGAAGCGCACTGCTATTATCTGATGGGTCTGGGTAATCTCGGACTCGGCAGAGCAGAGAAGGCAGCGGAATTTTTTGATGAGGTATTGAAGCGTGACAGGAGCCATCAGAATGGGATCTTTTATAAGAAGATGACGGAATAACAGATACAACAGGTGGTGCCTTGGCTGCGCCACCTGAAATTTTATCATAAAACAATCAAATGAAAAAGGAGGAACAGATATGGTTTATGTAGAAAGCATTACACGGGAATCATTCGCACCATTTGGAACAGTAATCGAATTTTCACCTGATTTTGAGGGGATTTATGAAATTTTGGAGACAGAGGAGGTTAAGCCCTGGATACTGGCAGTGTTCCGGTATACGAACAAATCGATCAGGCGCATCGAAAACCATCCGACTTCCATGGAGACCTTTGAGCCGCTGGGCGGTGTCACAGTCCTTCTGGTGGCGGAGCATGATACGCCGGAAGAGTACAGGGCCTTTGTGCTGGACAAGCCGGTCTGCCTGAAAAAGGGAGTCTGGCATCAGGTGCTTTCCCTGACACCGTCGGCGGAGGTAAAGATCACAGAGAATAAGGACGTGTATTCGGAATTTTATGACCTGCCGCAGGAGGTACGCGTAAGTCTTGGGTAGAACAGTTCCGAATCGTGCAATACTATAGTTTTCAAATGCCAATATGTGGAAGTACAAAAGCGGGGAAAATGCTAAAATAACAGCAAGAAAACAGAAAGATAACTGAAAAACAGAAATAGTTCCTGATAATAGAAAAATGGCCGGGAGGAAACTATGAATGATTTAGAAAGCAGCATTGCAGGGACAATGCTGCAGGAATCCTTTGAGATTCAGGTAAGGAATGCCGGCGTGTTCCGCTTTCCGCCGGCGTACCGTTTTGAGCGGCATAATCACAGGGAGATTGAGGTGAATTATATCAATAATGGCTCATGCATCATGGGAGTTGACGGGGAATTTCTGCCGCTGAGAAGAGGAGACTGCATGATCGTCTATCCGGGAATTCCACATCAGTTCATCGTGGACACCAGGGAGAACTGCCGGATTACCCAGCTTGAGTTTACAGTCAGAGCCACGGAAGAAATTGGCAGGGTGTTGCCCTTTTTGAACATGGATGTGTCGTGTCAGAAGCTGGCGGGATGTGAGAGCGTCAGCTACTTTATGGAAAGCCTGTGCCGGATTTATCGCACGCAAAAGGAAGAAGAAAAAAAGGAAGTGCTTTTGCATCTCGGTTTTTTCCAGCTATTCATTGAGCTTTCTGAGCGGATAGAACAGAAACAGAAGCTTCAGAAGAAGGGAAAAGCGGGGAGGATCGCGGATATTATTGCATATATCAATGAGAATTGTGAGAGACAGATCAACATGGAGGAGCTGGCCGCGCAGTACGGCGTAAGCTCCAGATATATCCGAAAGTGTTTTTTGCAGGAGACGGGAATGAGCTGCCAGAAATATATCTGTACGCTGCGGATTGGAAAGGCGAAGGAATTGTTATGGTTTTCATCGAAGTCCGCAACAGATATAGCACTGGAGACAGGCTTTGGCAGTTCGCAGTATTTTTGCCGTGTTTTTCAGCAATATACGGAGATGACGCCGATGGAATACCGGAATTTGTGGAAGGGGCAAAGGGCGGAGGAGCTATGCGTAATAGAGCACTGAGGCGCGAGAGATTTGCTTAACAGAATACCGGGACGGTCATAAAAGAATCGTGACCACCGGGGAAATAATGTATGGAGGGAAAAGATGACAAACAGAGAGAATTTCCTGTCTCTGCTCAGGAGACAGGGGTATGAACGGGTGCCGGTGGAATTTGTGCTGTGCCCGCATCTGCAGCAGGTGTGCAAAGAACAGCTTGGAGCCGATGATTATGAAGAATACTTTGGTTTCCCATGGCGGAGAGTAGAGGATCTGCGGCTTTTGGACCATGATGTGGAAAAATACAGAAAATATTACGAGGAACCGCTGGCAGAGGGGGCGGACATTGATATCTGGGGAGTCGGGCATGAAAAATCGCCCAACAGTATGCATATGACTTACATGAGACATCCCCTTGAAAATATGGAGACCCTTGAGGAGATACAGAACTATCCGTATCCCGATTATGCTCATGCGGACGGTTCTCATCAGGCAGAGCAGGTGCGGAGCATAAAAGAGCGGGATCTGATTGCTATTGGCGATATGCAGATGACGATATGGGAATGCGCCTGGTACATGCGCAGTATGGAGGAGATGTTCTGCGATATGATGGATGAAAGCGAAATTGCGGAATTTCTGCTGGACAAGGTGACTGAATTATCCATGATCCGCGCAGAATCATATGCACGTGCCGGTGTGGACATACTTTTTATCGGCGATGATATCGGTATGCAGCATACCATTATGATGAGTGAAGAGCTGTACTGCAGGTGGATCAAGCCGAGACTGAAAAAGCTGATTGACCGGGTGAAGGAAATCAATCCGGAAATTATTATTTTTTATCATTCCTGCGGCTTTGTGGAGCCGTTTATTCCGCACCTGATTGAAGCCGGGATAGATGTGCTCAACCCGATTCAAAGTGAATGTATGGATTTTGAGGAGATCTATCAGAAATACGGAGACCGCCTTTCGTTCCATGGGACGATCGGTACGCAGACAGTCATGCCAAATGGTACGCCGGAAGAAGTAAAGGAAACGGTATGGAGAAATCTCGATATTGCCGGAGAAAAGGGCGGACTGTTTGTTGCCCCGACGCATATGCTGGAGCCGGAGGTTCCGCTTGAGAATATTCTGGCTTATGTGGATGCCTGCAGAAGCTATCAGAAAAAATAGACGAAAGCTATCGGAAAAACTGCAGGGATATGAGAATTTGACAGGAGAATGGATATGAAACGGAACATGAATGAATGGCTGGAAAAGTGTCTGGCTGAAAAAAATAAAAAGCCGATGCCGATTTTATCTTTTCCGGGGACGCAGTTAATTGGAAAGACGGTGGAAGAGCTGGTCCGGGATGGTCACAATCAGGCTTTGTGTATGGAAGCGATTGCCGAAACGTTTGATACAGGAGCTGCTTTCAGCCTGATGGATCTCTCTGTTGAGGCGGAGGCTTTTGGCAGTCATATCATTTACAGCCGGGATGAGATTCCTACACTGCACGGTGCATTGATCCATGATGAAGAAGAAGCAAAGGCTCTGCAGGTTCAGGGTGTGGGAGCAGGCCGTACCGGTGAATGCATCAAGGGAATCGAGGAGGCGTGCCAGCGCATCACGGACCGTCCGGTACTGGCAGGTATCATCGGACCGTACTCTCTGGCCGGCCGGCTGCTGGATATGACGGAAATCATGATTTTGTGCTATGAGGACCCGGAGCTGGTAGAAACAGTTTTGGAAAAAGTAACACAGTTTCTGATTGAATATGCAAAGGCTTTCAAGGCGGCAGGAGCAAATGGAATCGCCATGGCGGAGCCTGCGGCGGGGCTGCTCTCTCCATCGTTGATTGCGGAATTTTCCAATCCATACGTAGAGCGGATACGCAGTGCAGTGGAGGATGAGAACTTTTTGTTCCTGTATCACAACTGTGGAACCGTGATTCCTCTTATGAAAGAACTTGGCGAGCTGAATGTACGTGCATACAGCTTCGGTAATGCGATCGATATTGAAGAGGCGCTGAAGGCGCTTCCATCTGACAGGCTGGTCATCGGAAACATTGACCCGGCCGGCATTCTTCGCAGCGGGACTCCGGAAGTGATCGTGGAGGAGACGATAAAGCTTCTTGAGCGTTGCAGCAAATATCCGAATTTTGTGCTGGCCAGCGGATGCGACATTCCGCCGCAGACACCGATGGAAAACCTGAAAGCATTCTTTGATGCGGCAGAGAAGTTCAGGGAAAGGTAAGAGGACAGCAGTAGACAGAGCTGAGACAGGAGGTAAATGAAATGGCAATTGTACAGGAGATTTCTGAATTTTTGCAGAAGGGACGTGCCAAAAATGTAAAGGCATTGGTAAAGCAGGCACTGGAAGAGGGGTACGACCCGAAGGAAATATTAAATGACGGATTGCTCGCCGGGATGGGGGTCATCGGCGGAAAATTCAAGCGCAATGAGGTGTTCGTACCAGAGGTCCTTGTGGCAGCCCGGGCGCTGAATGCAGGGCTGACAATTCTGGAGCCGAAGCTGATTGAAGTGGGAAATGAGCCAGTGGGGCGTGTTGTGATCGGAACGGTAAAAGGCGACCTGCATGATATCGGAAAGAATCTTACGGCAATGATGCTCAAGGGGGCAGGCTTTGAGATTTATGATATGGGTGTGGATGTGGACGCGTCTGCGTTTATTGCAAAAGCCGAAGAGGTGGGAGCTGATATTATTGGAATGTCGGCGTTGCTTACAACTACCATGCCAAATATGAAAGAGCTTGTTGATTTGCTGAAGGAAAAGAATCTGCGGGAAAAATACGTAGTCATGATTGGCGGTGCGCCGGTCACAGACCAGTTTGCGGAGGAGATCGGTGCAGATTATTATACGCCGGATGCTGCGTCGGCTGCGGAGGTGGCAAAAAATGCAGTAATGCAGAAAACCGCGTAAGAGCAAGTACGGTAAAGAAAATAAGCCCACTGGGGAGAGACCTTATCCCGGTGGGCGTTTTTTGGTGCACCCGGCGGGAGTACGTTCTAACGGGTGAATGGATGACAGCTGTCTCTTATACACATCTCCGAGCCCACGAGACGGAGCTACATC
>CAMTFT010000062.1 GCA_947071365.1 uncultured bacterium
GATGTAGCTCCGTCTCGTGGGCTCGGAGATGTGTATAAGAGACAGGCAGAAGGAGGAAGGTTAAATGAAAAGAAAGGTTTTAAGTGCGGTTCTGTGTACCAGTATGATCGCAGGACTTGTAGCAGGAGGGGCGATTTCAGCATCTGCTTCTGAGGGGGAGAAGACAACGATTCGTATGACGTACTGGAACAGTGAGGATACGGTGGCGGCGATGCTGGAGTATCTGGCAGAGGCAGTTCCGGATGTGGAGATCGAGTATCAGTTTATTGATAACTCCAATTATGAAACAATTGTAGATACACAGCTTTCCGCAGGGGAAGGACCGGACATTATCTGTGAGACAGTGGGATCTGTTTTAAAACACCAGAAACTTGGATATCTGGAACCGCTGAATGATCTTGGCGCATTGTATTCGGATGCTGGTACAAGTATATTATCTTATGATGGCAATGTATATGCACTGCCAGGCATTAGCTGGTTTGAGGGAATCTTCTTTAATAAAGCATTGTTTGAGGAAAATGGAATTAAACTTCCGAAGACCTTTGACGAGTATATTGCAGTATGTAAGCAGTTTGAGGAACTGGGCATCCAGCCATTGGCAGCAGGTCTGAAATCCTGGGAGCCAATGTTGAAAAATTCTATGGCATACGTCGCGGCGGAGTATCTTTCCACAGAGGAAGGAAAGAGCTTTGGAGAGAAATACCGCAATGGTGAAGTGACAATGGATGGCACATGGAATCCTTATCTTGAAAAGTGGTCTGAGATGATCACGGAAGGAATCTATACAATTGATATGACAGGCATTGATCATGATCAGGCATTAGAGCAGTTTGCAGCGGGGGATGCGGCGATGTTCTGTTCCGGGCCGTGGGATCTGGATGCAATTAAAGCGAAGAATCCGGAGCTGACTTTGGATATGATGCCATTCTATGGAAGCAGTGAAAGCGATGGTTGGTTGATTGGAGGTCCGGGATTTGGGTTTGCAGTGAACGCCAATTCTCCAAACAAGGAAGCTGCTATGAAAATTGCGGAAGCGATCTCTACTCCGGAAGGACAGAGGGCAATGTGGGAGAATAATCAGGGCGGTTCCTCCTATCTGGGAGATGTAAGCTTTGAACTGCCGGACGAATATGCAAGTGCTGCTACTGCACTGGCTGCCGGAAATGTGTACTGCCCGTGGAATGACTGGGGTGCAGCGGCCTCTGCGCATATGACGTACGGTACAGAATTTCAGTCATATCTGCTTGGTGAGCAGGATCTGAGTACGACTTTGCAGAATATAGACGCGGCTGTTCAGGAGCTTTTGGAAAAGTAATTCGATAAATATGTGCCTCATGTGTCAAAAATGGCACATGGGGCTCTTTTTGACTCAAAATGCCGAGACACAATATTTATGTGATGTTTTGAAACGATATGGAAGGAGATTCTAATGACAGCAAAGAAAAAATATGATCCGCAATCGCTGGGAAAATATTTTGCAGTGTTTATTATTCCGGCTCTTGCAATCTATCTTGTATTCAGCATACTCCCGTTTCTGTATACGATCTATTACAGCTTTACAGATTATACCGATGTGAATCCGGTCAATCTGAGTTTTGTCGGGCTGAAAAATTACTGGAAGGTACTGAATACGCCATTGATGCGGATCGCAATAAAAAATTCAGTTATTTACGCAATATTGCTGACCGGTTTTCAGACGCTGCTTGCCCTGCCTCTGGCGGTGTTTCTGAATATGAAACTGAAAACAAAAAATCTGCTTCGAGCCGTATTTTTTTTCCCGGCGGTGTTCAGTGCGCTGATTATCGGATATCTGTGGAACTTTATTATGTCATCCTCAGATTACGGATTAATCAACAATCTGCTGCATCAGCTTGGATTAAATACGATAAATTTTTTTACGGCAGATAAAGCTTTGTATTCAGTAATTATTACCCAGGTCTGGCAGTGGACGGGCTGGGCCATGGTTATCTATCTGGCAAACCTTCAAAGTATTCCGTCAGAGCTGTATGAAGCGGCGGATATTGATGGTGGAACAGGAATAAAAAAGTTTTTTTACGTAACGCTGCCGCTTATGTGTCCCTCTGTGAAAATTATCGTGGTCACGGGCCTGATTGGCGGGATGAAGGTATATGATATTATTTATTCCATGACATCAGGCGGGCCGGGGAATGCTACACAGACAGTAATGACCGTTATGATGAAAAAAGGTATATCAGAAGGATTTTACAGTACCGGAGCGGCACTGGGGGTTTGCTTTTTTGTTGTTGTTTTGGCAATCAGTGCTGCTGTTACGAAACTGATGGGGAAATGGAGTGAGGCGATACAATGAAAAAAAGGAAAAGAAAACTTATGCTGACAGAGACGATTATGATACTTTTGGCAGTGATTTGGTTTATACCCATTTATTATCTGATAGTAACTACGCTAAAGTCGCCTCAGGAGGCGACGCTTGCTCCGCTTGCCCTGCCGAAATTCCCCCAGATTCAGAATTATGTTACGGCATGGAAAAATATGCAGTTTCCCCGGGCATTTGGAAATACGCTTTTTATCACTGTGGCAGCAGTGCTCCTGATTGCTGTTTTCGGGTCTATGGCGGGATATGCACTGGCAAGGGCAAAAACGAAAGCAGGTAATGGTATATTTCTGCTGTTTCTGGCTGGTTTGACGGTGCCTTTCCAGATGAATATTGTCAGCCTTTACAGGATTGTAAAAGAACTTCATTTGATGAATACTCTGTTTGCGGTGATTCTGGTGGATGTGGCGATTAATACACCCCAGGCGGTATTTTTGTTTAAGGAATTTATTGAATCTACAATTCCGAAGGAACTGGAGGAAGCGGCATCAATTGACGGATGTTCTGTTGGAAAAAGATTTTTTGCTATTGTCATGCCGCTGCTTAAGCCGGTCGTATCTACGGTCATTATTATTGTGACTTTGAATGTATGGAATGAATTCATGACGCCGCTTCTGTTTTTGCAGAGCCGGGAAAACGATGTGATTTTGCAGGAGGTAACGAGGAATATCGGGCAATTTTCAACAGACTGGACGGCCATGTTTCCCATGCTGATGTTGGGAGTGGCGCCGCTGATGATTTTCTTTGTTTTTATGCAGAAGTATATAATTGCAGGGGTAGCTGCCGGAGCCGTAAAGGGATAATTTGTGAAAAGGAGTATGACAATGATGCAGCAAAATGAAGTATGCACTGTTTTGCAGGGAAAGCGCAGTATTATGGTAATCGTACCGCATGAGGATGACGAACTTTTGTTGATGGGAGGTGTGATACGCCATGCGGTAAAAATGGGAATGGAGGCAGATATTGTAATAGCAACAAATGGAGATTTTGGATGTCGGGATCGCCTGGTGGGATATGCAAGACTCCGGGAGACGATGGATGCGATGGCTATGCTTGGGGTTCCTGAGAGGAATCTGTGTATCATGGGATACGCAGATACAGGTATGCCGAAGGCGGACAGTTTTTTGACTCATTTGTACGAAGCAAAAGACGGGGATAAAATTTACCCCTCCCTTTGCTCTGCGACGACCTATGGACTGGAGGAAAAGCCGGAATACCATATGCAGCGATATGGGGTTCACGGTGATTACTGCCGCAATACTTTTAAACAGGATCTAAAGGAAATCATTCTGGAAAGAGAGCCGGAGATCATTTTTACTACGGCAGAAAGTGATACACATGGCGATCACAGCGCGCTGTACCGATTTGTTTGTGAAGTGTTGGATGAAGTAAAACAGGTGGAACTGGAACGCAACATCACAGAACAGAATGAGACATGCGGGAGCACGACGCAAAATGGGCGGCCGTATGCTCCGGAAGTTTATGTGGGATTAGCACATTCTGTTGCAGGTGATGAAAACTGGCCAAAGAGAACGACTGCTTTTTACGATTGTCCAGAAGGCCTGAATGAAAAAACAGACTTAAAGTGGAATGAACGGATACGGATATCAGTGCCGGAGGAAATGAGGCTTGCCCAAGGTGTGGATAATTTAAAGTATAGAGCTCTTTGTTGCTATGAGACTGCGCTGGAACCAAATGCCGTGGAGTTTTTGATGTCCGCTATTAAGGATGAGGAAATTTTCTGGAGAATGCGGTGAGCTTTTTGGAAATGCAAAGTAAGAGACTGACAATGGAGGACGCTATGGATCAGACGAAAAAAGCAATTTATCCCATAGATCCGTGGGCGATTACGGAGACCGCCTTTGATGTAAAGAATAATTACAGGAATGAGACGACCTTCGCGCTGTCAAACGGATATATCGGGACAAGGGGAACCTTTGAGGAAGCGTATCCCTTTGATATTGATACGGGACTGGAGGGCAATTTTGTAAATGGTTTTTATGAAAGTGAGCAGATACGCTACGGAGAGGCGAACTTTGGTTCCCCGCCTCTGTCCCAGTCTCTTTTGAATCTGCCGAATCTGAAGGAAACTGCAATTTATCTGGATGGAGAACGGTTTGATATGCGGGAGGGTAAGATAGAGGAGTATTCGCGAACCCTGTATATGAAGGACGGAGTACTGGAGCGGAAGCTTAACTGGACTTCACCATCCGGCAGAAAGGCCGCGATCTGCATAAAACGGCTTGTTTCCTTCGATATGAAAAATATCATGGCAATTTGCTGCCAGGTAACGCCGCTGAATTTTGACGGGGAGCTGTGTTTCACATCCCGGCTGAATGCGGACGTGGAAAACCATACACGTAAAACGAATCCCATTGTGGATTACGGCCCCTTCGGGCGAAAGCTGGAACCCATCACTTTAAATGCGGATGAGGAAGAGGGCATTCTTTACTATGAGGGTGTGACCCAGACGAGTAAGCTGACGGTGGGGTGCGGCAGTGTGCATCGGATTTATGCAGTGGAAGAGGAAGAATTGCAAAGTGCGATGGAAACTGAGTCGGCCAGTAAAACGAATGCGCAGGACGAAAGACTGGTGCTGCGAAACGATGAGGTGCGGGGCGTGGAGCTGTTGCCGGGAACGGGCAGCAGGAAGGCAATGTGGGATAAGGAATTGTTGCCGAGAGTGGGCGGCAGGAAGGAAATGCAGGATGGGGAATTGCTGCTGGGGATGGACAGCGAGGTACGTACGTATGATGCCAGCCTGTCATTTAGGGTAAAGGCGAAGCAGGGCGTCACGGTGACGTTGGAAAAAATGATCTGCTATACATCCAGCCTTGACCTTCCGGAAGAAGAGCTGGCTGAGTTCGTGTCAGAAAGGTTGAAGAAGGCAAGAATCCGGGGCTACGCTGAGCTGGAGCGCAGGCAGAAGGCGTATCTACACGCGTTCTGGGAAACTGCGGATATAGAGATCATGGGTGAAGGTAACGATGCGTTATCCCAGGGTATCCGCTTTAATCTGTTTCACATTTTTCAGTCCGCCGGACGGGATGGCCGAACGGGAATGGGGGCAAAGGGGCTTTCGGGAGAGGGTTATGAGGGTCATTATTTCTGGGATACGGAAATGTATGTGATGCCAGTGTTTACGTATACGGAGCCTCAGGTTACAAAGTACCTTCTGGAATACCGGTATAACACGCTTTCGCAGGCACGGGAACGGGCAAGAATCCTGGGGCATCCAAAAGGTGCGCTCTTCCCCTGGCGTACCATCAACGGCGAAGAGGCCTCCACCTATTATCCGCTGGGAACGGCCCAGTACCACATTAACGCAGATATTGAATATGCGCTGGCGCTGTATCTGCAGGTGACAGGGGACGTAGATTTCTTTAAGGAGAAAGGCGCGGAGATCATCCTTGAGACAGCAAGAGTCTGGGCGGATGTCGGAAGCTTTGCCGAGTGCAGGGACGGAAAATACTGCATCTGCAGTGTGACAGGGCCGGACGAATACAATGTGCTGGTGGATAACAATTTTTACACAAACCTGATGGCCCGGGAGCATCTGCGTGATGCCGTAAAGGCTGTGGAATACCTGCAGCAGAATGATACGGATACGCTGCAGCGGTTGATTGCGAAGCTGGATTTTGCTTTGGAAGAGGTGGACGTATGGAGAAAAATTGTGAAAAACATGTATTTTCCGTACGACGAAGCGCGCCAGGTCTATCCCATGGATGACGGTTTTATGATGCGGCGGCCGTGGGATGAAAACAGGATTCCACCGGAAAAGCGGGCATGGTTGTATGAAAATTATCATCCGCTGTTCATCATGCGCCACCGCATGTCGAAGCAGGCGGATGCCGTTCTTGGAATGTATCTGCACAGCAACCTGTTTGCAGATGATGAACTGCGCCGGAATTATGACTTCTATCAGGAGGTGACGTTGCACCATTCGTCGCTGTCTACATGTATTTTCGGCATTGTGGCCTGCGATATCGGGTCGAGGCTGCGGGAGAGTGAGCTGCGAAGAAGTATGACGGAGGGTAGATTACAGAAAGATGCATTTCAGGGAAGTGACGCGGACAAGTATTTCCAGGAAGCATACGAGTATTTTTTCCAGTCCGCCCGGATGGATCTGGATGATTACCACAACAATTTCTATGCAGGCATTCACGCGGCAAATATGGCGGGAACGTGGCAGGCGATCGTAAACGGATTTGCGGGGATGTGCTGCTTTGACGGAAAACTGAGCTTCCGCCCATACCTGCCCAAGGCGTGGAAGGGCTACCGATTCTGCGTACGTTTCCATGACAGAATAATTCAGGTGGAGATAACAGAAAACGGTGCAAAATACAGTCTTAAACACGGTGAGCCGATAGAAATTTCGGTATACGGAAAGAAGATATTACTTCAATCAATCTGAGTTATGAGAAAACTTTGCAGGGCGCATTTGTTTTAAATTACTGCATCTGCAAGCATTAAGGCTACAGATATGCCCTGCAAAGTTTTCGCTGCTATATATTGGTATACACACTGAAACGATATCCGGGAAAAAATAAGGAGGATAATAATTTGAAAAAATATAAGGCAATCTTTTTTGACTGGGACGGAACAGCAGTCCTTTCCCGCAAGGCCCCGGCGGATGCTGCCGTCGCAGCGATGAAGCCTCTGCTGCAAAAGGGCATAAAGCTGGTGATCGTCAGCGGTACGACGATAGAAAATATTGCTCAGGGAAAGTTGGAGGAGCTGTTCACGAAGGAGGAGCTTACCAATCTTTATCTTGGGCTTGGACGCGGCGCCTACAATTACGCTTTTGATGAGGAAGGCAGGGCGTACGTATTTCAGGATGAGATACCGAACAAAAAAACACTTCTGGACATTCACCGGATCTGTTTTGAGATCCACTGCCATTTGGTGGAAAAATATGATTACGAGACAGACATTGTATTCAGCCGGCCAAATTACTGCAAAATCGACCTGATGGTAAAAGAAAATCGGGGGACGAACCTGTTCATGCAGGAAAGTGAGCTGGATCTGCTGAAGGATACCATGAAGGCGCATGGGATAAAGGGCGGCCTGCTTGAACTGATCGAACTGGCTTCCTCGGTGGGGGAGCAGTATGGAATCCGGGTGGCTCCGACCTGCGATGCCAAGTATCTTGAGGTGGGAGTTTCCAGCAAAAGCGACAACGTCAATACGATACTTGCCAGACTTCAGAAGGAATGTGGGATCACCGCACAGGAGTGTGCTTTCTGGGGCGATGAGTACGTTGGAATCGAGCCGGGGATCTATGGGAGCGACAGCTTTATGATAACGCCGGAAACGAGAGCAGGCGACTTTTTTGATGTATCGGAGGCGACTGGTGAGCGGCCGGAGGGCGTGAAGGTGCTGGGCGGAGGCGTAGGGCGGTTCCTGAAGTTTTTAAAAAATGCGGAATGCTAAAATATGAGATTGTTTTTGTACTTCCAGACATTTGGTATTGCAGGAATAG
>CAMTFT010000063.1 GCA_947071365.1 uncultured bacterium
TTATTTGTCGTGTGCTTAAGGTAATGGATACCCTCTACTTCTCATTTTCAATCTTCATCCTCCTAACACATTATTTTTTGTTTCCCTGGTGCTCTATTTCTTTCGCTTTAATATGTACACCTCAATCGGCGAATACAGCATTGCGGCAACGATGACCACAAAGCCCGCCGCGCACAGAACGTCGCTGCCGGCTGCAAGCCCCGCCATGATCAGGACGAAAGCCGCCATGATCACGAGGAAAGCCAGCGTCAGATGTCCTGCCTTTGTTCCCCAAAATCCTTTATTTTCCATAAATCCACCTCTACGCTTCCGCCTGTTATAACGCCAGCATTACGAACACGATCACGCCGATCACAATGGTGGCAGGTACGGTAATACTGAGGATCTTTTTCAGAACCTCACCCTCACGGCCAAGAATATTGGCTGTCGTCGTGCCCAGGATGATCTTGCTTGGGCTGACCGCGCTTCCGATGGCGCCGCCTGCAGACTGTGCTCCGAGAACGGCTGCCGCATCCACGTTCAGCAGATTGGCCGTCGTCATCTGGAAGTCTCCAAACAGAATATTGGAGCTCATGTTGCTTCCTGTCATGAAGGTGCCAAGCAGGCCGACGAAAGGAGCAAGTACAACGTACGCCTTACCCAATACTGTTGCGATTCCGTTTGCCAGTACCACCGTCTGTCCCGTACCGCTCATCAGCTTGGACATGATAACCAGGCCGATCACCGCAATACCGGAGGGCATCGTCATGGAAACGGATTTTACAAACACGCGCTTCACGCCACCTTCCCTGATCCACCCGTGTTTTTTGTAATACACCAGTCCCACGATGGACGAGATGAACAGGAACATACTTGCGTGGGTGAACGGCGCTAACGGAGAAAAGCAGTCCGATGCCGCATTCACATACCCATAACCTGTCTGTGTTTCCGGGAATGCAAGTCCAAAGGAGAACTGCCCCAGGAATGTATTGATCGGCTTTACGAGAAGCACGATAAGCGTCAGTGCAGACAGCAGGAAGTACGGCACAAACGCCTGTACGAGAGTCATGTCTGAAGGCGCTTCATCCGCACCCGCACCCTTTACGGAACGATCCATGATCGCACTGTCCTTGATACTCCACTCCTCTTTGTACATCTTCATCCTGCCCATGAGCAAAATGACGATAAGAGAAATGCAGGAAGGCAGAAAACAGGAAAGCGTCGTATTGACCTGGCTGAGCAGCAGCTCGCCGCCGCCCTGGATCAGCGTCATCACAAGAATAGCCGGAAGGCCCTTCTTAAGCGCTTTTCCCTTGCCGTAGAACCAGCAGATCGCGACTCCCGTCACCGCATTCCACAGCAGCAAAAAGGCCGCTGTCCAGAATGCCGTCTGCAGATATGCGTCACTGCCGGCCGTCAGTCCTGCTGACATTGCAAGAGAATCCCACGCTGCAGCCAGAGTACCGAAGGTATTTCCCCATGCCTGGCCAAAAAGCGGTATGATAACGGCCCAGAGCGGGCTGACTCCGATACCGATGAGCAGCGGAGCTCCCACAGCCACAGGAACACCGAAGCCGGTAATTCCCTGCAGGAAGCTCTCGAAGATCCATCCCATCGCGATCACGAGCAGCAGCTCATTAGGCAGCAGCTTGCGCATTCCGTTCCGGATCACGAGAAAGGCCCTGGCCTCATCCCCCACCTGATACATCAGGATCGCAGTCCACACGATGATCAGGATGATGAGCGCGCTCCAGATCCCCTTCGCGCTCTCCACCGCCAGCAGCTTGAGGTCTGCTTTGTAAAATGCAACTCCCGTGACCGCAGTGATCACAAGGCCGACTGCCGCCGCTTCCGTTGCACCCCAGTTAAACTTTATCATCAAAACTAAAAGAACAATAATCGGCAAAAATGCCATAATCCACATAAATGGAGTTACTGGAATCGTCATGATTTTTCACCTGAATTCTTTCATAATTTATACATGAATCACTGTTCCTGTCTCTCCGGCGATTCCTGCTGCTGCCTTATCCAGCAGCGTGATCAGTGTCCGGCGTCCCGGCGCCGATTCAGCAAAACGGATAGCCGCCTCGATCTTCGGAAGCATGGAGCCCTTCGCAAACTGCCCCTGTGCAATGTATTCCTTTGCCTGCTCCACCGTAAGGTCAGAGAGCCATTCCTGATTCTCTTTTCCGAAGTTGATCGCTACCTTTTCCACAGCCGTAAGGATGATGAGATAATCCGCATCCAACTGTGATGCCAGAAGGCTGCTGGCATTGTCCTTGTCGATCACCGCATTGACTCCCACAAGGCGTCCTTTCTCATCGCTGATCACCGGGATTCCGCCTCCGCCGCAGGTAATAACGATATGGCCTGCGCCCACCAGCGTCTTGATCGTCAAAAGCTCGCGGATACGCTTCGGCATCGGAGAAGCTACCACGACACGGTATCCTCTTCCCGCATCCTCCATACAGCGTATCCCGTTCGCCTCGTTTATTTCCGCCTCTTCCTTCGTCATAAAACGGCCGATCGGCTTCGTCGGATTCTGGAACGCTTCATCCTCCGGGTCCACCTCAACCTGGGAAAGGATCGTCGAAACCTTGCCGTCAATGCCTCTGGCATACAACTCATATTTGATCGCATTCTGCAGATCAATACCGATATAGCCCTGGCTCATGGCAACGCTCGTCGGAAGCGGAACCTGTTTGTAATTGTCGGACTCGCAGATCAGGTTGTCCATTGCTTTCTGAATCATGCCTACCTGCGGGCCATTGCCGTGGGTAATGATAATATCCAGCCCCTGCTCTGCCAGGTCCACGATCACCTTTGCGGTCTTTGCGACTGCCTCTTTCTGCTCCTCGATATCCTTGCCGAGGGCATTTCCGCCGAGAGCGATCACAACTTTCTTCTTTTCCATAAAACCTCCCTTGTATACAATGGTTAGCCCTGATATCCCAGTTTCTTTGCATACGCCATGATTGCCTTCTCAAAGCACTCGATCGGCGGATGTACCGTACCTGCTCCCACCTGGCCGTAGCCTGCAATACGGTGAGCGATACCTGTATTGATGACAGGCGTGATCTGCTTCTCAACAACGAGTCTTGCATCGATACCGAGGCAGATTCCCTGGAAGTTCCATGTCGGAACCGTGAAATTCGGGTTGCGGTCGATACAGATTTCCATCATCTCATTGGAGGTGCGCAGTGCATCCTCGTATCCGCCTGCGCCCACGAAACGCGTAACAGCCGGAGCCGCGATCATTGCCATACCGCCTACACCGAATGTCTCCGTGATAGCGGAGTCACCCATATCCGGACATGCATCCTCTGCATCATAGCCGGTGAAATACAGTCCCTGCGGCGTATTTACCGGGCCCTTGAACCACTCATCACCCATACCGGCGATGCGGATACCGAATTCATAACCGTTACGGCACATCGCGGTAACGATGGTTCCGTCCGTTCCCTTGCGGGCATCGTCCATAACAGCCTTGCCTGTAGCCATCATGATATTCAGGAAGAACTGATCCGTATCTGCCAGGAACTTGATGACATCGAAGCGATCCTTCTCGTCCATATCCATCTTCGTGATGATCGGAGCCATCTCTTTCAGGAAAGCAAGAGAAGCTGCGATATTTCTCTGATGGAACTCATCACCCATGGCAACAGCCTTTGCGATCAGCGGATTCAGCGCCAGTCCGTTCGGCAGAGAACGAAGCGCTCTTCCAAGTGTCGGGCCAAGGACGTCTCTCATCCAGCGCAGACGGTTTACAACCTCTTCTGAGTATGCGCCGAAACGGAGCACCTTGCCGATACCTTCATTCATGGTACAGTAAGCCCTGTTGCCGCCTGTCTCATTTTCTACTACGAATACTGCCATGTTCGGGGATGTGATACCGCCCATCGGGCCTACCGCGTTGCAGTGGTGGCACGGAATGAACTTGATCTCGCCGCTCTCCAGCATCTTTCTTGCGTCTGCCTCGTTGTCTGCCCACTCCTCGAACAGAACTGCGCCTACGCAGGAGCCCTGCATCGGATCCGGCATGTTTTCATATGCTACAGGCGGGCCTGCATGAAGGATCACCTTTCCTTCTGCCAGCTCCGGAATCACTTCCTTCGCCCGGACATTATCCTTCAGAACCGGCTGGCTCGCTACGACCTTGGCGATGACCTCACGGTTCTTCTCGTCAATACCTTCATAATTTCTCAGGAAATTCAGAACCTTGATCAGTTCCAGATTTCCACCTGCCGGCGGCATCCAGTCGTACTGTACAACTTCGCATCCGAACTCCTCACAAACGTCTGCGAAGCTCTTCAGGCCGATATTGATGATACGCGGCTTCTCGGAAAGGAGCTCACGCAGCTTGTCTGATGGCGCTGCCTTTTCTACTTCTACGACCTGTTTCGGACGGATCTCTTTTACCGGCTCCTCGAAATCTCTTCCGATAGCACGGATCGCAGTGCGGCATGCAAGCTTGTTGTTCTCACATACGATCACACCTGCTTCTTTTAATTTATTTACTGCTTCATCGTAGCCCTGGAAATCTGTTCTCGTTCCGCAGACAGTTGCCACGAAGAATACTTTTCTTCCCTGAGCCTTTGCCTTATCGCGAAGCTCAACGATAGACGGAAGAAGTGCGCCCGCCATATCCGGGTGAGAACCGTAGCCCAGCATGATATCCAGCAGGATAACGCCTGTGGACTCATCATCGACTGCGCTCTGCATACACTCAATTCTCTTGGCTGGATCGATCATCGGATGCGGCTTGCCCTGCGTATACGCATCGTCTCCCAGGTCAATTACCACGTTGCCGTCGAGCTGCAGCATGTAGCCCTCAATATCCTCGGGCGGTACGGTACAGCCCATAGCATCCTTGATCAGCATAGCCGCCTCGTTTGCCAGCGTTCCGCCTGAATAGTATGCCTTGATGGTCTTCTTGTCCTCTGCCTTGAAGAATGTGGACTCATCCACGTCAGCCGTTGCTTCCGGCACCTCTTCACCCCTTACAAGGCTTACTGCCAGACGCGCTGCCTCATCCAGCGTGTATGTATGGTAGAAGTTCTCCTCATGGTACTCCGGCTTCTCGCCTACGAACAGGGTAACGACCGGCTTGCTGAAACTGCTGAGCCTTGCGGAGATCCTGTCCCTTACTTCCTTTGCAGGCGGCTTGGAAATGATGATCAGCACCTTAACGGAATCGTCATCCTCCATCGCGTCGATCATATCCATCATCGTGATGCCGCCGATGGCTGCGTTCAGGTCACGTCCGCCGATACCGATGGCGTTCGTCACGCCCTCGCCCAGCCGGTCAATGATCGTAGTCAGCTCCTGAATACCTGTTCCTGATGCACCGATGATGCCGATGGAACCGGGAGCCACTTTGTTTGTAAATGCGATCGGCACACTCTGAATGATTCCCGTACCGCAGTCAGGGCCCATAACACAAAGTCCCTTGCTGTGGGCCTTCTCCTTCAGTGCCTTCTCGTCTTCGATCGTCACGTTGTCGCTGAACATGAATACGTTCAGCCCTTCGTCCAGCGCACGGTCTGCCTCCAGAGCTGCGTATGCGCCCGGAATAGAGATCACTGCCAGATTTGCATCCGGCATCTTCTTCAGCGCCTTGTCCCATGTCTTTACACTCTCAGCAGCCTTTTTCCCGTCGCTCCCGGTGGACTGCTTTTTGAAGAAATCTTCCGTTTCAGCCATAATGGTATCCAGAAGGGCCTCATCGTCCACATCCGCCACGACTACCATATCGTTGGCCGTTGCAGCCATCAGCTCTTCCGTATCAAGGCCGCTCTGCTTAAAGATATCTTTGTTGGCCGGTGTCGCCATCATAATGGAAACTTTCTTTACACCCTCAATCGTGGAAATATGATTTGTGAGGAGCATCAGCACTACAGAATCATGGTAGCTGCCTTTTTTAACAACTGTTCTTAACATTTTCTCTCTCCTTAATCTGCAAATCTGTTTTTGTGATCGTATCTGTTGTAATGAATGTCATCGCTCTTCAGGTACTCATAAACGTCATCTGCGATGTCCACGCCGCCCGTTGCGTACGCTTTTTCTCTTCTCATGACAGCGCGCTCGCCCGGATAATATACCTTGTCAAAACCGGGAGCCGGAGACATCTCGCCAAGCTCGTCGCATACCTGGGACATGCTCTTCTTGAACTGCTCAATACCAACGAATCTTGCCGGGTCCATAACGATATGCATCTGTCCAAGTCCTCTGCCCTCAGAAAGGTCATGGTACATGGAGCTTACATGCTTACCGAAAGGTACGCCCAGGAGTACGCCGGAGAATACGTCTACCAGCATCATCAGGCCGTAGCCCTTTGCGCCTGCGATCGGAACGAGCGCATTTACGAGATGCGGATCTGTTACCGGAACGCCCTTTTCATCCACTGCCCAGTCTGACGGGATCTCCAGATGTCTGGAACGCTTGTCCAGGATCTTGCCCCATGCCTGTACTGTCGTTGCCATATCGAATACAACGGTACGGTCATCTGCTGTCGGAGCCGCAAAAGAGATCGGGTTCGTTCCGTAATACGGCTCTGTTCCGCCGTACGGAACTGCCATCGGGTCGGACTGGCAGAAGGAGATCGCCACGAGGTCATTATTAGCAGCCATCTCCGTATAATATCCAAGCGCACCGCTGTGTGCGATGTTCTTGATGCCGACAACCGCTATACCGTTTTTCTTTGCCATCTCCATAGCCTTTTCCATTGCCATTTTTGCTGCTACGTAGCCGCTGGCATTGTCACCGTCGAACATGGCAGAGCAGGGGCCTGTCTCTTCCCAGTTAAATTTCGGATCGATCGTCCAGCCGCCCTTTGCAATTCGCTCGCTGTAATACTCTACACGCACTGCTCCGTGAGAATGGTATCCTCTCTCGTCGGACCAGGTCAGAACCTCGGATACGGTCTCTGCCTGATCCTCCGGCAGTCCTGCCTTCATCATCTTGTTTTTCATCAGGCTCTTCAGCTCATCACGTGAAAGTTTCATTGTAAAACCCTCCTTTTCCTTTTATTTATTTTCCTGATCAAAGCTGTACGTCTCTGTTGCAGTCCTTGGAATAGATGTATGTAAGGTCTTCATCTTTTCCTACTGCATAGCATGCCTGCGGGCAATAAGCATCCATAAATACGTAGTCGCCCTTCTTTACCGGAATCCACTCATCATCCAGACGGTACATTGCCTTGCCGGTCAGGAACAGCATGCCGTGCTCCTGTACGTGAGTCTCGATATATCCATGGGAAGCTCCCAGGTTGAATTTCAGGATATGCATATTCATGTCGAAGCGGAAATCACCTGCTGCCGGAAGGAAATCCTTGATGTAGCAGTTCTCCATGCCTTCGTACGGGATCCACGGAAGATCATTGTCATTTCCAAGGATCGTCTCCGGCATCTCGTATCCCTCTACCGCTTCATATCTGCGCTTGTAAACGTACAGTGTTGCGTCTGCCTCACCCTTATTTTCAAAGGAAACCAGCTTGCCGGCCGGAGAATAGATATATCCGCCCTTTGTGAGAACGCCTTCTTTGTCCGCATTCTTCACTGTCACTTCACCTTCAACTACATACAGGAAGGACTCCAATCCCTCTCCACCGAATTTTTCATTCTTTCCGCCTGCGTGTGCAGTTACAAGGTAATCAGCAAAAGAAGCGCCCATAGCCGGTGAGCCCAGAATCGTAACGTCGCAGTTTACGTATCCCGGAATACTGTTCTTTACCAGTCCGTCCGGCTCAAGTAATACAAAATTCTCTTTTCTTACTACGGAACGCTGTCTCTTATACACATCTGACGCTGCCGACGACTTAATAGGTGTAGA
>CAMTFT010000064.1 GCA_947071365.1 uncultured bacterium
GTTGGCTCTGATGCCATTATTTTACAATAATACAGGATAAAAATCTACTATAGAATAACTGAATTTTCAAAATTTCCGCAATATTTTTAAAAATAACAGTCTACAATAAAAATATTTTTAATATTTCCTCAAAACAGTATCTGAATCCTCTCACGCCTGCGCTTTCCGCCGCAGTCACCGGACAGGCCGCATACTGTGTACCATCCAGCAAATATTGTACGCATCCGACCTCCTGGCCCTTTTTAACCGGCGCTTCCAGAAACGGTTCCAGCTCGATCCTGGTCTCGATCTCTTCCCCTTCCTTCATCAAAAGCTCCGGCGTCTCTTCCGGCCACTGCACCTGCGTATTAACAGACTCCCTCTGCCCGTTTCGGACTGCGACCGGCCCCGTATCCAGCTCATGGTTTATAATCTCCCTTTTCTCAAAATTTTCCAGCCCGTAATTCATCAGCTTTTTCGTATCCACCCACTTGTAACCCTTATGATTCGGCCAGCCGCAGGCAAGCAGCGAGACGATGAGCAGCTTTCCATCCCGCTCAATCGCCCCCACATAGCAGTATCCCGCCTTTCCCGTAAAGCCCGTTTTTCCGGAAATAGCTCCTTCCATAATAGAAAGAAGGGCGTTGTGATTCGTACAGCTATAGCTTCTGCTTCCCGCAATATTCGTAAAAGAATGCGACGATGCCCCGGTGATCTCCAGAAATTCTTTCGATTTCGGCGACTGCGTCAGACAGTACCGCATCACAAGGGCAAGCTCCTCCGCCGTCGTGTGATGGATGCCCGTATCATCCTCCCCATCGAGACCGTTCGGCGTAATATAATGCGTATGCTCACAGCCGATCTCCCGGGCTTTCCGGTTCATCTCTTCCGCAAATGCTTCCACGCTCCCGCTGACGTTCTCCGCAATGCAGACGGCCGTATCGTTGTGGGACTCCAGCATCAGAGAATACAGCAGCTCATTCAGATAAAAGGTGTCCCCTTTTACCATACCGAGCTTCACCTGTGGCTGGGCGGCGGCATTGCCTGACACGGTACAAACCGTATCCCCCGGCTTTTCCTCCAGCGCCAGAATGCACGTCATGATCTTCGTGGTGCTCGCCATGGGAAGCTCCGTGTCTGTTTCCTTTCCATAAAGAATACGCCCGCTGTCACCATCCATTAAAACGGCGCTGCGGGCGTAAAGTCCCAGGCTGTCCTCTTTGGCCCCGGCACAGACCGGCATCAGGCACAAAAAAAGGACGACAGCCGGGCACACGATGTACCTGCGAATGATATCCCGCATAATAAAATCCTCCTTTACCACAAGTGCTTTCCTTTGACACAAAAAAGGGCTCTCTCCATCTGTATGAGAAAGCCGCTTCAAAAATACCTTTTTTCTATTCTTACTGCCGGTATATCATTTTCAAATTAACCGGGCTTAGTGAAGTGCTGTACCGGATCATACATCCAGCTTCATCTGGATCTCTTCCTCAGCCTCCGCCTTGAAATCCTCTATCTGCACCGGATTCAGCGACGGCAGATCCTCCAGGGAATTGATGCCGAAGTGGCGGAGAAACGCTTCCGTCGTACCGAAAAGGATCGGCCTTCCCGGCGCATCCAGTCGTCCCAGCTCCGTGACGAGCTCATATTCCACCAGCTTATTCACTGCGTGGTCGCATTTGACCCCGCGTATTTTCTCAATTTCCAGCTTTGTGATGGGCTGCTTGTACGCGATGATGGACAATGTCTCCATCACTACATCCGTGAGGACGATTTTCCGGGGCTGCTTCGCCACCCGGATCAGATATTCATACAACTCGCTTTTTGTGCAGAGCTGAAACGAGTCCTCCAGCTCAATGATCTGGATGCCTCTGTCTTCCTCCCTGTACCTGTCCATCATATGATAAATAATCTTTTTCGTCGTATCTTTATCCTGCTCGATCGCCTTTGCAAGCTTTTCTGTCTCTACCGAATCCCCCACCGCAAAAAGAATCGCTTCGATCGCAGCCTCCGCCTTTTTCCTGTTCACCTTTGTCTCTCCGTTCCGATAAAATGAATTCTGATATCTTACGCTACCGCAATGACATCCATATAGACACCTGGCCCATGCTCTCAGTCGTAATCACCTGTCCCCCGCTGTTCCCATCACATCGCTATCAGTCATAATCTCCGGAAAGCTCGATGCTCTCGCCTTCCTTGCCCGTATACTGAATCTGAATATCCGCAAACGTCTCCGGCTGGTCCACCAGAACCTTGCCCTCCTTCATAAGCTCCAGCAAGGTCAGGAAAGTGACAATACAGTACATCTTCCCGTTTCGAAGTGAGAGTATCTCCCGGAACATGCACTTTGGATGCTCCATGATATAATGCTCCACGAAATGCATCGTCTCGCTTAAGTCTATCTCTTCCCTCCGGATATTCCCGAAGCTGCTCCTCACACGGTCTACTCTGTCATCCTGCCGCCTCAATATATCCCGGAACACAGTGTGCAGCTTCTGGAGCGTAACGCCGTCCAGCAGCTTTTCTATATCCACCGGCTCCCGGTACGCTTTCACCTCATCCGGTATAGTCGGCTCCTTGAAAAGATGGTACGATGCGTCCTCCTGCCGGTCTCTCAGCTCATACGACATGTACTTGTACATCTTGTATTCCAGAAGCTTCTGTACAAGTTCCTCTCTCGGGTCGATCTCCTCCCCTTCCTCTGTCACCTCCGGCGGCAGAAGCATCCGGGACTTGATATCCAGCAGCGTAGCCGCCATGACGAGGAATTCGCTCATCACATCAAGGCTTTCATTTTGCATCTGCCCGATATATTCCATGTACTGCTCCGTAATCTCCACGATCGGAATATCATATATATTTATCTTGTTCTTTTCAATCAGATGCAGCAGCAGATCCAGCGGCCCCTCAAATGCCTGCAGCTTTACCGGTATCCCCATGTGACGTTTCCTCTTTCCAAAATGAATTAACCCTACCGCCTGATATCATGTGTCCGCTTTCCAAAAATGAAGTAGCCGTACCGCCTGATATCATGTGTCCGCTCACACAAAATCGATCACGACCAGCTCCGGCGGATTATTGATGCGCAGATTGATGGTATGATTGCCCAGGCCAGCGCTCACGATAAGCTTTTTGCCATTCACCGTATACAATCCCCTGTCATACTTCGGGAACAGCCGCATCTGCGGGCTCACCACGCCACCCAAAAGCGGCAGCCGCACGATGCCTCCGTGCAGATGACCGGAGAGCGTCAGGTCCGCGCCCCAGGACGCATACGCATCAAAATATGCCGGATGATGCGCCAGCAAAATATTGAAGCACTGTTCATCCGGTCTTCCCAGCATCTCTTCTATCTGAGACGACATAAGCGCACTGCTCCTGCCTCTCCTGAAAAACTGCATACCAAGCTCCAGCCCCCAGATACGAAATGACATCCTGTTTATTTCCACGCGCTCACTGCTGTTCTCCAGCAGATGAACGCCAAGACTCTTTATCGCATTGGAATACCTCTCATACCGGTCGCCGTACCTGTCTGTATTCTCTTTCATCCTGTGTTCATGGTTGCCGTTTGCGTAATAGACCTGATACCGCTTTGTCAGCTCATTCATCAGGGCAACCGCAGCGTCTGTCTGCGGCTCGCTTCCTGCTGTGAGCATATCTCCGGCTATCAGTATCAGCTCCGGATTCTCATTGCGGATCTCCTGAAGCAGCCTGCTGTTGTTCTCTCCGTAGCTGACGTTGTGAAGGTCACTCAGAAATACAGCAGAAAATGGCTGTTCCAGGCTTCTCGTTTCGGTTCCTGTACGCATTCGGTATCGTGTCACTTTAAAATCCGACATGGAATGCTTTTCCTTTCTTCGTGTTATCATACCACATTTTCTTTTTTGTGAAAACCCTTTTATCTAAAGTGCCCACTGTATCCACAGTTCATTCAGATAGTCGAGATACCCCGCCTTTTCCACCGCACGCACCGTAACGATCGGAACACGGCCTATCTCCTTTTCTCCCAGGGTGTAGATATACTCTCCCACCTGCGCCCCTTCCTCAAGTGGCGCCGCAATGTCTTCCTGCCACTGTATCCGTTTTTCAATCGCAGAAAAGTCTTCATTTTCCGTGCTGAGATATGAGAATTCATGCTGATACGTCACCTCAGCCTGCTTTTCCATGGAACCCTTTACTTCGACGGGCGGCAGAGCCTCCCGCTCTTCATCGTAATACATGGAACATCTGGAAAATCCATAATCCAAAAGCTGCCCCGCCTCTTTAAAACGGATCTTGGACTCCGGCGATGTCATAACTGATGCAACAAGCCGGATGCCATCCCGCTTCGCTGTGGCGGTTAAACAGTACTTCGCTATACTGGTGCTGCCCGTCTTGAGGCCATCGCAGCCGTTGTACGCCCGCAGCAGCTTGTTTGTATTCGTCAGAGTAAACACGCTGCTCCCCTTTGACGTCACATGGGTAATATCCTCCATCCACACATCGGAATACTGCGTCACCTGGGGATATCGCAGCAAAAGCTCCCTGGACATCAGCGCGACATCATGTGCCGAGGTGTAATGCTCCGGCGAATCCGTGAGCCCACAGCAGTCCACAAAATGCGTATTGACCATGCCAAGGCGCTTCGCCTCCTCATTCATCTTTGCCACAAAGGCATCCTCTGTACCTGCGATCTTCTCTGCCATCGCCACCGCGGCATCATTACCGGAAGCGATGATGATACATTTCAGCAGAGTCTCCACCGTCTGTACCTCGCCCTCCTCCAGAAACACCTGGGAGCCTCCCATGGACTTCGCATGGGCGCTTGTAACGACCTCCGTATCAAGAGTCAGCTTGCCCTGCTCCAGCGCCTCAAAGATCAGCAGCACCGTCATGACCTTCGTGACGCTCGCCGGATGTGCCTTCACATCAGCATCTTTCTCATACAGTGTCTTTCCCGTGGAGACCTCCATGACGTACGCGTGCGGCGTCTGCAGCTCCAATCCGGCCTCCTCCGCCAATACGTCCACCGCCGGCGCATTCAGCACCGAAATGATAAATACCAGAAATGATAAAAAACGTGATACTGCCCTTTTCATACTTACCGCCTGTCAACCCTTTACTAAAACTATATTAGTAATCGGGGAAAATATGACATACAGTTCAGGCAGAACAGGTTCAGAAATATCTCAGAGCGGACATCCCTGCAGATCCTTCTCCGAGATATTTCTGAACCTGCTCCGCCCTGAGACAGTATATTACAACAGCGGCGCGAACAGCCTGAGGATACTCTGGCCGATCCGTGTTGCCGTATGTTTGTTCTGGCAGTCCTCTATCGTTACCTCTCTGCACTCCTCCAGGATCGCAATCGCGTCCTCCTTGATCTGCATTACCGCATCGGAATGATACATCCAGACGCCGCACTCAAAATGCAGGTAAAGGCTCCTGTAATCCAGATTGATCGTACCCACCGTGGCGATCCTGTCATCACAGACGAAGGACTTTGCGTGCAGAAAGCCCGGCTTATACTCAAAGATGCGAACTCCAGCCGCCAGAAGCGTATCATAATATGACCTCGTCAGAAGGAACACCAGCTTCTTATCCGGGATACCCGGAGTGACGATCCTGACATCGATTCCGCTCTTTGCCGCAAGGCAGAGCGCTGTCATCATTTCATTGTCCGTGATCAGGTACGGGGTAAAAATATAGACGTATTTCTTCGCCCGGTTGATGATATTCAGGTAGACTGACTCGCCCACCGTTTCATGGTCGAGGGGCGTATCGCCGTACGGCTGTACGAAACCATCATCCTCGAACTCCTGCTCATGCCACTCGTGGGGCCTGTACTTGCCATAGTCGATCCTGTCCCGGGACAGGACGCTCCACATCTGAAGAAACATGACTGTAAAGCTCCATACTGCTTCGCCCTGCAGCATGATACCGGTGTCTTTCCAGTAGCCGAAGCGCTCCTTCCTGTTGATGTATTCGTCAGCCAGGTTGATCCCGCCTGTGAATCCGATGTATCCGTCGATTACCGTAATCTTTCTGTGGTCACGGTTGTTCAGAAGCACGGAGGCAATCGGCATAAGCGGATTAAATATCTCGCACCGGATGCCTCTCCTCTGTAACGACAACTGGAACTCCTGGGGCATCGTGCTGGCACAGCCCCAATCGTCATAAATCAGCCGCACGTCAAGGCCCAGCCTCGCCTTTTCCTCCAGAATATCCAGAATTCCCTGCCACATCTCTCCATCGTCAATGATGAAGTATTCCATAAAGATATAATGCTCTGCCTTTTTCAGCTCACACAGAAGCGTGGAATAAAGCTCCTGGCCGACCCGAAAATACCTCGTCTTCGTCTTCTGGTAAACGGGAAAGCCCGCTGTCTGCCGGATATAGGCGGACTGGCAGCTTGCAGCCTTGCTCTCCTCCAGCAACCGTTCCCCGACCGCCTCATCCTGGGCCAGATACTTTGACGCCTCCTGAAAGGATTCATCCAGTTTGGCCTGCATCTCTTTTCCGAGCCTCGTCTTTCCGAACATCAGATATATGACCGCCCCTGCCACTGGTACAGCCAGTATCAGGATCGTCCAGGCCAGCTTGTACGCCGGGTTGATATCCTTGCTCACCAGCCACAAAATTGCAATAACACTAATAATCTCTATAAGCGGTGCGACAAAGGGAAATCTGTTCCTGAGCACAAAAACTCCCAGAATAATCCAAATCACCTGCGTCAAAACTGCCAGCGCTATCGTAATAATTCTTCCAAGTAAACGTTTTGACGATTTCTTCATCTATATTCTACCCTTTCTGTATTCAAAAACCAGGATCTGTCTCATTTTACACAATGTTTCTGCCGCATAAAAGGCAGCAATGCCCTCCTGCGTGATGAAAAAATCCCTGACCACATGCATGACCAGGGATTTTACTGCACATTAATTGAATTTACGCTTACGAGCAGCTTCAGACTTTTTCTTACGTCTTACGCTCGGCTTCTCGTAATGCTCTCTCTTACGAATCTCCTGCTGAATACCTGCTTTCGCGCAGTTTCTCTTGAAACGGCGCAGAGCGCTGTCCAGAGTTTCGTTTTCTTTTACGATTACATTTGACATTGTCTCACACCTAACCTCCCTCCAGTTGCAGATTGTGCATAATACAACTGTCTGGGTATTTTATTGCACTAGCAATAGTATAGCATATTTTCCATTTTCGTCAACCGTTTTTCCAGAAAAAATTCCAAAAAGTTGAAATAATGGATTTATGCCAGCTGACTACCCAGAACTTCTTTTGCTTTCTCCAAAGCGGCCTGTACGCCTGCCGGGTTCTTTCCTCCGGCCTGTGCCATATTCGGACGTCCACCGCCACCGCCCCCGACAAGTGCTGCAATTCCCTTGATCAGGTTTCCGGCATGTGCGCCCTTCCTCATTGCGCCATCCGTTACAGCTGCCATCAGGCTGACCTTTCCGTCATTGACGGATGCGATCAGTACGACACCCTCACCAATCTTCTCGCGGAGCTGGTCACCCAGATCACGCAGTCCGTTCATATCAACGCCTTCTACCTTCGCCGGAAGGAACTTCACGCCGCCGATCTCGCAGACCTGATTCATGACATCGCCAAGTGCATCTTTTGCAAGCTTGCTCTTCAGGGACTCGTTCTCGCTCATCACTGCCTTCAGCTCGCTCTGCAGTGCTGTGATCTTTTCCAGCACTCCGGATGGAACGGTCTTCAGCAGCTTCGCTGCCTCTGCCAGCTCTTTCTCAGCCTTTTCTTCCATTCTGGCAAAAGCGTCAA
>CAMTFT010000065.1 GCA_947071365.1 uncultured bacterium
TATGTGATTTTATTGCATAAAAAGAACCTGGTACGGATCATTTGTAGCTGCAGCTATTCGTATACACGATCTGAAACAAATGCATCCCGCCAGGTTCTTCCCCACGTCCTGTCGGCTGTTAACTAACTGATTTTGTGCATGAACCGATACTTCTGCTATTTCCGGTTTCTGAATTCCGTCGGATTGACTCCGACCATGCTGCGGAACACCGTACTGAAATGCCTGATATCGCGATAGCCCAGCCTGTCCGCGATCTCATAGATCCTCAGATCTGTTTCCAGCAGCATCTGTACCGCTTTCTGCATTCTGCAGGCCGTCCTTACCTCCATAAATGTGTAGCCCAGCTTTTTCTTAAAAAGCTTCCCCAGATAGCTTTCACTGATGTTCAGTTGCTCCGCCACCGCTTCAAGGGACAGATTCTGCCCGCACTGCTCATCAATAATCTTCAGAGCTTTTTCCACGAGGGCATCCTTCGTATGAAATCCCTCCGGCAAAAGAATATCCCTGATGGCTGCCGAATGGCCTTCCGTATCGTACCTGGTGTCCTGCTCCAGCCTCTCCAATTTGCGCTTTTTCTGCAGCTTCCGGCACGCAGCCAGAACGGTCTGCTTCAGTTCTTCCTCATCCACCGGCTTCAGCAGATATCCCACAACCTCCAGATCGATTGCATCACGCGCATATTCAAATTCGCTGTAGCCTGAAAGTATAATATATTCGGTCTGTGTTTTGTCCTTTAATTTTTTGATCATCTCGAGGCCGCTCACCCCCGGCATGCAGATATCCACAATTGCAATATCCGGCTTAAGCTCCAGGATCATTTTCTCCCCCTCTATGGCATTAGCCGCCTCCCCGATCAGAACACATTCCATGGAATTCCACGGCACAAACATGGAAAGACCCCTGCGCGTATGCAGCTCATCCTCAACTATTAATACCTTAATCATACCACACCACCGTCTCTTTTTACGTCTTTTACCGTCAGCGTCACTATGCTCCCCCGGCTGAGCTGACTCTGTATACTGATGCCACAGTTCCCATCCCCGAAAATGCGCGCCCGCTTATGTACGTTGCTCAGTCCGATTCCATACATTCCATCCTGCCGCATCATCTCCACCTGCTGAATCGTCTCTTCGCTCATTCCTATCCCGTCATCTTCAATCCGGAAAATAATATATTCATTTTCCTTTTCCGCACGTATGCTGATATGCCCCATCCCGATCTTCTGCTCAAATCCATGCACCACGGAATTTTCCACGATCGGCAGAAGAAGCAGCTTTGGGATCCGGCATGCTTTCAGCTCATCCGGTACGACGATCTCACACGCAAGCCTGTCCTCATACCTCAGACACTGGATGGCAATATAATCCTCCACCTGTTCTATTTCGCTTCCCACCGTGACAATGTCATGAGTCAGATCAAGCGTTCTGCGCAGCAGACGCGCCAGAGAGACCGTCGCAACAGAAACTCCTGCCATATTTCCTTCCCGGGACAGCCATCTAATCAGATCAAGCGCATTGTACAGAAAATGCGGGTTCACCTGAAGCTGAAGCGCATTGATCTGCGCACTGCGCAGCAACCGCTGTTTTTCTTCAATATTGTGGATCAGCTTTTCGAGATTTTCCGTCATATGGTTGAAGCTCTGGCCCAAAGCGGCAATCTCCTGATAGCCCTGCTCAGAAGCCCTCGCCGTAAAATCCCCCTGTTCCACCCGTACAATGACCGATTCCAGGTTCCGGAAGGGCCTGCGCAGCTTGCCCGACAAAAACCATGCCAGTATGACCGTTATCACCAGTATGATTACAACTGCGACCTCCATGGAGACATTAATATAGTGATGCGCGATCTCTACCAGCTCTCCCGAAACATGCGTAAGGAACCATACTCCGGTGCGCTCATTTTTCACATATACACCGTTGCCGTCCGGAAATACGCCTTCCGTCTGCATTTCAGACAAAACGCTTCTGTCTACCTCCATCGTCTGCCATGCCTTCGCAAGCCCTTCTGTATCCGTACCCTCCGTACTGTACAGAACGAGGCCATAATCATCTGTCAGCAGCAGCCCTTTACTGCCTGCTGAAATACTCTCTGCGACTCTTTCCGACAACAGCCTTCGCTCCACCTCAAGCAGCACATATCCGATCGGAGTTTCGCCGTTCCTCTTTACTTCCATTCCCAGAATAAAGCTTTTGGAATCCCGTGGATCCAGAAGGGCCTGCATCGGCAGTCCGTCCGTATGGATCTTCCGGAAGATTCCCCAGTCCAACGTGTTAAACGGATACAGATATTGCTGCGGTATGACCACATTCGATATTCCGAGAGGCTCTGTGCTGCTTACAACATAGACATCAGCGGCCCCCTCAAACTCATTGCTGATACTGTACAGTCCGGTTAGAACCTCCATTTCATACTGTTCTTTTTCCCCTTCAAGAAAGGCACGTACTTTTTCTGATCCTGCAATATCCGCCATCCGCTCCGTAAGCGAAACAAGCATCTGGTCATATTCCGCCTCTATTGTTTTCAGATTTTCAAGCGCACTGTCAGTCAGAAAGCCGGTCAGCCCATCTCCAAGATTTATTTCCAGAGTAAAAATCGTCAGTCCCACCGCCAGCAGGCTCAGCGCTACAAAAAACAGAAATATCATTTTAAAATAACTGTGCGAATGTCTTTTCATCCTTTGCTTCTGCCTCTACATATTTTTCTCCCACCACGTCAGGAATTCTCTGCTTGCGCTCAGTGCCCAGTCCTCCGTATATCCAACATCCGGAATCTCCTCCAGAGGTATGATCGTGCCCTGGGCAGGAATATCCATGCGCACGGAATGACGGTACATACTGCCCAGCATATACTGCACCTCCCAGCTCAGGAGAAAATCAATAAATTTCTGCGCATTTTCCAGATGCGGAGCATCCTTTACGATCGCAACACTGTCACAGTTTAAATTTGTCCCTTCACTGGGGTATACGATCTGGATCGGCTGGTTCTGTGCCATCAGCCGAAGCACGCCTTCCTCATAACTGATCCCGACCGCATATGTTCCGGAAGCGATCCCGTCATACACATCCGCAGATGCATCTATCAATGTCCTTCCCGCCTGCTGGTACAGCCCGGAAATTATCCCGTATCCATCCTCCCCATGGGCACGCAGTATATTTAAGTACCCCACCAGGGCAGTGGACGAAAGAAACGGATTTCCCAGCGCAGTCAGATTCTCCCACTTGGGATTCACCAGATCTTCATAAGAAGAAGGCGCTTCATCCGGCTTGACCAGATTTGTATTGTACGCAATGACCACCGGGCAGACCGCGAATCCGTGCCACCGGTAGTCTTTATCTATAAACTGCTCATAGAGCGCATCATCCTCCGTGCTCCTGTACGGGCTGAGATACTCCGCAATATCCTGATACGTCGCCGGTGTTCCGCCCCATAATATATCCGCCTGCGGCGCTTCTGCCTCCCTGACAATTTTCCCTGCCAGTTCCACAGTTCCGCTTTTTACGGGAGTCACCGCAACATCATATCTCTCCTGAAATTCCCGGATGATATCATCCATGCACCAGGAAGAATGGGAATAATAGACCACCAGTTCCCCCTGAGCCCTCGCTGATATGGAAAAAAGCATACACAGAATGACCGCGCCAAACGTGATCCACGTCTTTTTTCTGTGCATATGCCTCACTCTCCTTTCGGATTTATTCTATCAGACGGATGCGGCAGCGTCCACAGCACCGTATGCGTATTTCCGCTGAAAAATCCCATGATGCACATTTAGAGCAGGCCTTCACGGACTGCTCTTTTTGTATCTTTTTCAGATATCTTTTTGTGCAAATCATGTCAAACCGCCAGACTGTCCTTCTCTCCCGCCACACAGTTAAAAAGGATCAGACAGATAATGGCTGCAAGCGTCAGGATCGTGGACAGCGCTGCCGCATTGCCATATCCGTTTTTAAATATCTCGCCATAAATAGCCACCGATATTGTTGCTGTTTTTCCGGTATACAGCATTACCGTGGAACTCAGTTCGTTCACCGTCGATACAAAGCTGAGTACAGCTCCCGACAGCACGCCTCTTAACATAATCGGCGCGGTAATCGTAAAAAAGCTTTTTACCGGAGAAGCTCCCAGACTGATTGCAGCTTCCTCCACACCTGCATCTATCTGATACAGGATTCCCACACTGGATCTTAAGGTATACGGCATTTTTCGTATTACATAAGAAACGATCATGATCATGGCTGTTCCGGTCAGGATCAAATGCCCGGAATTGAATGCTGTGATCAAACTGATACCTATTACCGAACCCGGAATGACGTAAGGCGCCATCATAAGCAGATCCAACAGCGCAGTCACCTTTGACCTTCTCCGCACGATCATGTATGCCACCAGCATTGCCATAAAAACGATCACTACGATCGCACAGAAGGAGAACAAAAAGGTATTACGGATATTCAGCCACATTTTACTGATAACTGCGCGATAGCTGTCCAAACTGAACTCGAAAAGGAATGTCGGCCCGTTCGTTTTCAGGAACGATGTGACGACAACGGTAATCTGCGGGAGAATAGCCAGCAGGGCAAAAAAGAAAACAACCAATGTGACTGCCAGCCGCTTTCCTGTTGATAACCGTCTGACCTTCGGCGGATTCAGCGCACTCATATTATAGCTCTTAGAATCAACAAACTTTTTCTGTATAATAAGAATGGTCAGAGAAACGAGTACGATCGCCACACTCAGCATGCTGGCAAATCCGGAATCACTTCCCGTCTCACTCATAAATTCCTCATAAATTACTACCGGAAGAGTCTTATAACCCTCACCAATCAGTCGCGGTGTACCAAAGTCGGCGAGCGCCGTCATAAATACCATCAGCGCACTCGACAAAATGGTGGGAAGGATCACCGGAAATGTAACGGTAAACAGTCTCTTCATACCGGAGCTTCCCAGATTTTCTCCTGCTTCCTCCAACGACGCGTCGATCCCTTTCAGCGCGCCCGATACATACATATATACGATGGGAAACAGCTTCAGCGTAAAGACAAGCATCATTCCCGAAAATCCGTAAATGCTCCCTATCTCTATTCCGATATGGGACAGCAGTTTCGTAATAAAGCCCGCTCTTCCAAGCAGAACGATCCACGAATACGCCCCAATAAACGGCGGTGAAAGCCATGAAAGGATAATCATAATATGAATCGGTCTTTTCAAATAAATATTATACCGCGTGGCAATGTACGCCAGAGGGACACCGAGCCCCGTCGCAAGTATGGTAGTCAGGCAGCAGACCTTCAGGCTGTTAAGCAGCGCCGCCCTGTAATATTTTTTCTGAAAAAATCTGATATAATTTGCAAATGTAATGCCATCCACGCCTTTTTTTGTAAAGCTGCGGAACACCATACTGGAAAATGGATATACAATAAAGATTATCGCAAAAATAAATGCAAGCAACGCTGCTATCGTCCAGAAAGACACGTCTCTTTCTCGCTTTTTCATACTTTTGCCTCCTCTCACTCCACAGCTTCAAACGGTATCGCTTTCCCTGACTTCTCATCAAAAAGCATCATCTTCCGGGGATCTACCTTTACGTACACCGTATCCTGCGGGCGGAACATTTTCATGGCGGCCTCCCCATACGCATTTACAAAGACCGTCTGCCCGCCTTCAAGTACGATTTCATAGGAGATATAGTCTCCCAAAAACGTACTCAGCTTTACGGAACCGCGCATGGAATTTCTGCATTCCTCACTCTTAAGCTCTGCATATTCCGGCCGAAATGCCATTTCCACCGCCATCCCCTCACATCTGCTACAGCGAATGCCCGTATAACTGTTCCCTGGGATATTGATTCTTCCGCCAATCACTTCCCCCGATATGAAATTGGATGTACCGATAAAATCTGCCACAAACCGATTCGCCGGATGAGAATAGATCTCCACCGGTGTTCCAAGCTGCTCGATTACGCCGCTGTGCATAACGGCGATCCTGTCGGAAACGGCCAGGGCCTCTTCCTGATCATGCGTTACATAGATCGTTGTGATCCCAAGATTCTTTTGAAGATGACGAATACTGTTCCGCATCTCCACCCGGAGCTTTGCGTCGAGATTCGAAAGCGGCTCATCCATCAAAAGCAGGCATGGCCGGATTACGATTGCTCTCGCCAGCGCCACTCTCTGCTGCTGTCCGCCGGACAACTGTGAAGGCTGACGGTCGCGGTATTCATAGATCTGCATGGTATGCATTGCTTCCTCGGCTCTCGTTTCCATCTCCTGTTTTGAAAGCCTGCGGTTTTTTAACCCGTATAATACGTTCTGATACACTGTCATATGCGGAAAAATCGCATAATTTTGAAAAACCATACCAATATCTCTCTTATGGGCAGGCAGGTGATTGATTACCTGCCCGCCAAAAGATATCGTACCTTCGTCAATTGAATTAAAACCGGCAATCATACGTAGGAGCGTGGTTTTGCCGCACCCTGACGGTCCCAGAAGTGTAAAAAATTCTCCATCTTTCACTTCAATACTGATATGGTCTACTGCTTTAAAATCTCCGTAGCGCTTTACAACAGACTCAATTAAAACTGACTGGCTCATCTTTCCACTCTCCTCTTTCCCATTATGCCGCTATTCAAAATTCTTCAATGACTTATTCTGTTACAAGATCCTTCCAGAATTCCACGAATTCATCCTTATGTTCTTCTGCCCATGTCTCCTGATAATCCATTTTCGGCACTTCGTCCAACGGCTTCATACTTTCGCCTGCCACAACATCAGTTCTGGAGGAACGTTTATTTATGCCAGCAAGCGTATCCTGGATCTTGGAGCCCTGTATAAAATCAACAAATTTCTGAGCGTTCATCTGGTTCGGGCAATCCTTGATAATTGCAAGTGCTCCCGGAGAACAGTATGTTCCTTCTTCCGGATATACAACCTGTACCGGTGCCTCTGAAGCAATATACTCTAATACCGGATACTCATACGTAACGCCGATCGCAAATTCGCCGTCTGCTACCATTTTATATACATTTGAAGAACTGGAGCTGATTTTTCCGTCCAGATTTTCATAGAAGCTGCGCATATAATCGTATCCACCGTCTTCTCCACCGAAGGCCTGAAGCTGTATCATGGAGATGCAAAGCGCCGTTGAAGATGAGGTCGGATCTGCCTGTGAGATCTGTCCTTTCCACTTTTCGTCCAGAAGGTCTTCCCAGCTCTTCGGAGCCTCTTCCTCACTTACCATATCTGTGTTGTACATGATAACGTGGGGTGAAACATCAAATGCCTGCCAGAGATGATTTTCGTCAATACAGAAATCATACAAAGCATCCTGCTCCGTGCTCTCATACGGCTGAAGATACTCTGAGATTCCATTGTACGTAACCGGAGAACCGCCCCACAGAATATCTGCCTGCGTATTTGCTGATTCCGCTGCGATTTTGGCTGCCAGATCTCCCGTTGATCCCGTTACCACACTGACCTTCACTCCTGTTTCTTCCTCAAACTGTGCAATCATCGGATCACACCAGTCGGTAGGATTTGAATGGTAAATAACCAGTTCATCTGTCTCGGGCAACTCTTCCGCCCCGGCACAGCAAACGGTTCCTGATACCATTGCAATTGCCATTAAAGCCATCATCATGTTTTTCTTCATATTCTTATTCCTCCTTTTTAACGGGTTCTCTGCCCGCAATTTACTGTTCACTTTCCGCTCTGTATTATATACACGTTTTTTCTACGTTTGAATACTGTCT
>CAMTFT010000066.1 GCA_947071365.1 uncultured bacterium
GATGTAGCTCCGTCTCGTGGGCTCGGAGATGTGTATAAGAGACAGGTATATCCCTCTCCCGTCAGGATCGCATCGCGTTTTTTCGCATCGATAGCCCATACGCCACCGGAGGGCGTTGCATTTCCCTTGTTTGGATTTCCGGTAACTACCGGCGTATCCACGATAAGATTTCCATCCTGATAGCACCACATCCGCTGCTGCGAAATACAGATCTCCACGTATGTATATCCGATGCCCTGATTCTCATGGCTCATGGCAGAGTACAGATATACCGGCTCCATCTCTCCACGGTATCCGCTTTCCAGAGCGTTCAGCAGAGCCACCACTGTAGCATCCTGGTCAATACACCATCCGTAATCTCCCCCGGACAGCGTGACCGTAGTGCCGATCGAAGTGTAAAAATCCAAAGGAAGTCCAAAAGTATCGTACTTCGCTGCCAGCGACTCCACATAATTTGTCACGGCAATATCATCGATAACAAAGGATCCGTCCGCCAGCTCCACGATCCAGTCCCGGATCAGCTCTGCATTGACGATTTCCTTTTCAGCCCCAAACGTATATGTAATATTTGCTTTCGCAAGCTCACTCATTGCTGCCGCGTCACTTTGCAGCTCTTCATTATCCTGATAGATTTCCGGATCAACGTAACACCCTTTTTCATCAAGGGAAACTGTGACTGCACCGCTATCGAGCGCCGCCAGTACGACATCCGTTGTCTTTTCCTGATTCAGCGTCGTGCCCATCACTTCGCTGACTACCTCAAATCCCGTATCCGTCGCACCAATATATGCATCTCTTGGAGCAATCGCAAGAACACTGTCCATGCACTCCAGCTCATTCAGTCTGGCCTGTGCAAGATTCCTGTCATAGGAAAACGAGACAGAATCTCCCTGTTCCGGCTCCAGCAGCATCATAACTGGCCAAATATACGCCCGCTGCGCCTTCATCATCCGGTCAATTCCACCGTTATCCACGTACTCAAGGCCGATCTGGCCTGCTGAAATCGTCTCCGTTTTGTCCTGACGCTCCTGTATTTCCAGCACATAATTACTCAGCTTGTCTTCCACCTCAAGCTTTACCTCAGGAACCGTTTTGTGGCTGCAGTCAATTCCATAAATCAGAGTATCATTATAAAAATGAGAACTGAAATAAACTGCTGTCGCTATATACGCAATAGCCATCACAGAACCAAGGCAATAAAAAATGCGCCTTATTTTTCTTCTTCTGCGCTGTTTTAATTTCTCCTGCAAGCCCGAAACTCCCGCAGATGCGCTCTGCTTCGGCGCTTCCTCTCCCTTCGCAAGCCTGCTCCGGCGACTTCCCATCTCTTTCGTCTCCGGCTCTTCCATCCGACTCTTCCGGCGGCTTCCCGTCTCCTTCACCTCCGGCTCTTCCATCCGGCTCTTCCGGCGGCTTCCTGTCTCCTTCATCTCCGGCTCTTCTGTCCGGTTTTTCCGGCGGCCTCCCGTCTCCTTCATCTCCGGCTCTTCTGTCCGGTTTTTCCGGCGGCTTCCCGTCTCTTTCGTCTCCGGCTCTTCTGTCCGGTTTTTCCGACGGCTTCCCGTCTCTGCATTCTCCGCTCCCCTGCGCGGTCTTCGCGGCACCGGCTTTCCCTCCGGTACGTATCCTTCACCGGAATAGACCGTTGGTCTTCCGCTTCTTCTTTCCGGTGCTTTTCTGGTTTCTTCCATTGTACTCTCCCCAAAATAGTTTATACCTTTTGGCCATATTCTGATTATAAATGATTTTTTACTGTATGGCAATAAAACAATAGCCGCAAATCCATCCCCGGATCTGCGACTATTCCTGTCATTGTTTTTCTGCTATTTTGCAGTTTCGCTCTCTTCTGCTTCTGTTTCGGCATCGGTCTGAGCTTCGGTCGTCTCTTCCTCTGTTGCCGCAGCTTCCGTCTCGCTCTCCGCAGCTTCTGTCTCACCCTCTGTTGCCGCCTCTGTCTCGCTCTCCGCTGCCTCAGTTTCGCTTTCTACTGTTTCTGTTTCAGCAGCACTCGTCTCAGTTTCTGCAGCTTCCGTCTCAGCCTCGGTCGGCTGTGTCAGATGGTAATCGAAGGTGATGGTCGCCATCACTTCTGCATCTACGGAAACCTCACCGGCTTCCTCCCATTCTTCATACAGGTTGGAAATACATTCCTGCTTGCGCTGGTTGACAATCGTTTCTTTCTTGTTGTCCGTCGCATCCCGGTCAAGCTGTGAAACAAGCTTTACTACATAATATCCATTTGCAGTCTCTATCGGTGTCTCCACAAGAGTATCATCAGCCAGGCCATCCGTAGCTTCAACAAGTTCTGTCAGCGAATAATCGGAACCAAAAGTCGTCGTGTTCGCCGTCTTGCCCACCTCTTCTGCGGCTTCCTCAAAGTCTGCGCCGTCTTTCAGCTTCGCCAGCAGCTCCTCTGCGTGTACACGCGCTCTTTCCTTCGCCGCTGCCGTTTCCGGATCCTCTGTCTCTGTTTCAGTTTCAGCGGCTTCGCTTTCTGCCTCTGTTGCATCTGCTTCTGATACTGCTTCCGTATCTGCTTCGGATACTGCTTCTGTCGTATCTGCCTCAGCTACCGCTTCCGTAACTTCCTCTGTTTCAGGTGTCTCTTCCGTCTCCGCCTGTGTTTCGCTCTCGGTTTCCTTTGCGGCCTGTGTCTTTGTCGTTTCGTTCTCAGTCAGAACAGCCGTTTCGCCTTCTGTCTCAGCAACTTTCTCTTCTGTTTCCGCCTCCGCTGCTTCTTCCGTTTCTACTTCTGTTCCGGATTCTGTTGCTTCCGCTTCAGTTACCTCTTCTGTGCCTTCTTCCGTTGTATCCTCTGTGGATTCCTCTGTCTCAGATTCAGGTGTAAAGAGCACGTACTGAATCTTTCTCTGTGCAGCCTCTTCATCGGATACCTCCGTATCCACATCGGCTGACATTCCTTTCTCCACTCTGCTCTGGATCACAGTCAGCTCCATATACCGCTCAACGCTCGCTTCGGTGACTCCGATATCTTCCAGAACCTCTGCATCATTTGCCTCAACGAAAGCCGCTGCCGCAGCTTTGATCTGCTCCTTCTCGTCGTCGGAGAGGGAAACTTCATAATCACCCATCTTCTGCTCTGCCATAACTGCGCGGGAAAGCTGTGTGGCAAGCTGTGTCTTGACGTCCTCTCCCATCGTGCTGCCGTTGCCGTAAAGATCCTGGCTGAACGGGTCTGTCAGTCCCAGAGACATATACAATGATTCGTAGCCTGCCTGATTGTAACGGACTGCGAAGTTCACTACTCCGGCTGAAATCGTATCGCCGTTCACTGTAATAGCCGTCGCCTCCGTATCAAATTTTTCTTTCTTGGAGCAGCCTGCCAGAGATGTCAGAGCAAGACCGGCGCTCAGACCAATTACGGCTGCCTTCTTTAAACCTTTCTTCATGATTTCCTCCATTCTTCGCCCCTTATATGGTGCAAACGAAGCGCTGCGCCTTTGCATTCTTCCCGGCAAATTCAGCTCTCCGTATTTTTACTCATTTGCAACTGTCCATCCAGTTGCGCTCATTGTATCATTATAATCGTTTTTTCCTTATCCCGCAACAATTTTTTCAAGCTTCCGATTACTATTCACAGTCGATTTGAAATAGTAATCTGCTTACTGCCCCAGCGTCTGCACCGCCGCCACCAGCTCCTTTACAGTCTGTATCACATTTTCATTTTCTTTTTTGCTCACCTTCGGTCTGGCATAAATGAAATACGGGTTCGTATCGATCTTAAACTTCAGCCTTCCCTTGTAGTATTTCAGCAGGCCGTCGATCTTCGTCGTGTCGATCTGTGCCTTTTCAAACATGACGATCTTTATTTCATCGCCTTTCTGCGTCAGCTCCGTGATATACGCTTCATGAGCCATGGCCCGCAGTCTTGCGATCAGCAGCAGATTCTGGACAGAGCGCGGCGGCTCGCCAAAGCGGTCCATCAGCTCCTCAAGCATATCGTCGTACTCTTCCTCCGTCTGAATCCCGGCAATGCGCTTGTAGATATCCAGCTTCTGATACTCATTTTTGATGTATCGCTCCGGTATGAAGGCATCGATATCCATATCGATGACCGTCTCGTAATCCTCCTTCGGAGCAGTCTGGCCCTGCAGCTCCTTCACGGACTCGTTTAAAAGCTTGCAGTACAGATCGTAACCCACGGCTTCCATGTGGCCGTGCTGTTCGCTGCCCAGCAGATTTCCGGCGCCCCGGATCTCCAGATCCCGCATTGCGATCTTAAATCCGCTGCCCAGCTCCGTAAATTCCCGGATCGCTGAAAGACGCTTCTCCGCAATTTCCTTCAGCATCTTGTTGCGGCGATACATCAAAAATGCGTAAGCCGTCCTGTTGGAGCGTCCGACACGCCCCCGAAGCTGGTAGAGCTGCGACAATCCCATATTGTCTGCGTCGTGAATGATCATCGTATTGACATTGGAAATATCAAGTCCCGTCTCAATAATAGTGGTGGTAACCAGAACATCAATATCGCCGTTGATAAAATCATACATGATCTTCTCCAGCTCCCGCTCCTTCATCTGGCCGTGCGCAAAGGCCACCTGTGCCTGGGGTACAAGCTTCGCAACGGTGTTCGTCATCTCCACGATCGTATTGACCCGGTTGTAAACGTAATACACCTGCCCGCCCCGGGCCAGTTCCCGGCTGATCGCCTCCCGCACCATCTCTTCATTGTATTCCATGACGTACGTCTGGATCGGCACACGCTCCTGCGGTGCTTCCTCCAGCACGCTCATGTCACGAATACCGATCAGGCTCATGTGAAGCGTTCTCGGGATCGGGGTCGCCGTCAGTGTCAGCACATCGATATCGTTTTTGAGCTGTTTGATTTTTTCCTTATGTGTCACTCCGAAGCGCTGCTCCTCGTCGATCACCAGCAGCCCCAGGTTTTTATATTCGATATCCTTGGAAAGCAGCCGGTGCGTGCCGATCACGATATCCACCATGCCCTTCTTCAGATCCGTTACCGTTTTTTTCTGCTCCGCCGAAGAGCGGAAACGGCACATCAGATCCACCCGCACTGGAAAATCCTTCATCCGCTGCACGAAGGTATTGTAATGCTGCTGCGCCAGAATCGTAGTCGGAACGAGGTAGGCCACCTGTTTGCCGTCCTGCACCGCCTTAAAAGCCGCCCTTATCGCAATCTCAGTCTTTCCGTATCCCACATCTCCGCAAACGAGCCGATCCATGATCTTCGTGCTCTGCATATCCTGTTTGACCGCATCGATAGCCAGGAGCTGATCCTCCGTCTCCTCAAAGGGAAACATTTCTTCAAACTCCTTCTGCCACACGGTATCCTCGCTGTATACAAAGCCTTCCTTTCTCTGGCGGTCAGCGTACAGCTTCACAAGATCCTGAGCAACCACCCGAACCGCGCTCCGCACTCTGGTCTTCGTGCGGTTCCACTCCTGGGTTCCCAGCTTGTTCAGCTTCGGAGGCTTTGCATCCCCGTCCGCATATTTCTGGATCACATCGAGCTGCGTCGCCGGCACGTAAAGGCTGCTGCCCCCGGCATACTCGATCTTCATGTAATCCTTCGTGACCTTGTCTACTTCCACCTTCTCGATGCCCCTGTAAACACCGAGGCCGTGGTTTTCATGCACGACAAAATCCCCCACAGACAACTCTGTGAAGCTGTTGATGCGCTTGCCCTCATATCGTCTGCGCTTTTTCTTCTTTTTCTGTTCCTGTCCGAAAATATCGCTTTCTGTAATGACAACAAATTTGATCAGCGGGTATTCGTATCCCCGCTTTGTATTTCCATACGTGATCAGGATCTCCCCGGGCATGACCTCCCGTTCCGGGTCCTCCGTATAATAACTGGTAAGTCCCTCCGCCAGCAGATCCCCCGCCAGTCTGTTTCCTCTCGTCCTGGAGGCGGACATCAGTATCACGCGGTATCCTTCCCGCTTCCAGCGTTTCAGATCCTTCACAAGATACTCAAAGCTGTTGTTATACGGATTTACCGAGTGGACCGTCAGACTGAATTTGTCCGAAACAGTAAAGGGGGATCTGGCATTTTCCAGAGTACACAGCCCTACAGCGTTTCTCGCACAGACGGCAGCCGCAAGCTCCTGATTGGAGAACAGAAGTCCCGTCTGTCCCGCAAGAACGTATCCCTTTTCCAGCCTGTGCTGCATACTTTCCCGAAATTCCATTTCCACCGCATCTCCGGATTCCAATATCCGGTTCGGCTCGTCGAGAAAGAGCAGCGTATTTCCCGCATCAAAATAATCGAGAAACGTTGTTTTTTCTTCAACAAAATAGTCAATAAAGCCTTCCATGGAAAGCGGCTCGCCAAACTCTTCGATCTGATCCCTGCAGTCCTGCAGATGGGTACGTACTCTCGCTGCCTCTTCCATCTTCCCGGCTTTCCGAAAGACGGATTCCGCCTTTTTCGCCTCTTTTTCGATTCGTTCCAGCGCCTTTTTCCTCTGCTCCTGTCCGGGAATCAGCTCCGCCGCCGGATAAATACGCACAGCCTCCAGATTTTCAATCGAGCGCTGGCTTTCCACGTCAAAGCTGCGAAGAGAATCCACCTCCTCGCCCCAAAGCTCAATACGGATCGGATTTTCCTCTGTCAGCGGGAAAATATCTATAATGCCTCCGCGAATAGCGAACTGTCCCGGCCCTTCCACCTGGCCCGTCCGCTCATACCCCAGCATGACGAGCTCCTTTTTCAGTTCCTCTGTATCCAGCTCGCACCCGCTGTCTATCTCCATGATATGGTCTGTCCACTCTTCAAAGGGGACGAGGTGATTCATGCAGGCCGCTATCGTAGTCACCACCGTGACCTGTCTTTTCTCCACCAGCGCCTTTAAAACAGAGATCCTCTGCTGCTCCAGCAGATTGCTGTGGATGTCTGCCTGAAAAAAAATCAGGTCCTTCGCCGGAAAATACATGACATCCCGATCAAAGAATCTGTAGTTTTCATAGATCTCCTTCGCCCGCAGATCATTATTCGCAATGATCAAAGCGGCGAACCGCGGCTCTGCCTCCCCGCCGCCGGGTTTGGCGAGTCTCGCAGAAAGGCCGTTTTTCTTTCCCATCAGAGCCATTCGTTTGAACTGCTCCCCCGCACAATAGATAAAGTGAGGCTTCTGAGAATCAATGCAGCCGGTAACCTGGAGCATCCCCCGGTTGCCGGCTATCCTTCTGCTTATTTCTTCAAATTCTCCCAACTGCTGCATGGGCGTCAAAAATGCTTTCATGAATTATTTTCCTTTCCCTTGCGCGTGTTGAATTCATTCATAACGTGTTCGGCATCCTCCGTCACGAGCCTGGCTGCCGCCAGAGCCGCCCGGTCAAAAGCCTCCGTCATTTCGCCCCAGTCCTCCTTTGAGAAATGGCCCAGTACGTAATCTGCCAGATCATATCCCGCCGGCTTCTCTCCGACACCAATCTTGACCCGCTTAAATACCTGCGTTCCCAAATGCTGGATAATGCTCTTCATTCCATTGTGGCCGCCGGCGCTGCCCTTCTTGCGTATACGGAGCTGTCCCGGCTCAAGGCTGATGTCATCGTACAGCACGATCAGCTCCTCCTCCGGGTCTATCTTAAAGAAGTCGCACGCTGCCCGAATGCTCTCTCCGCTGAGGTTCATATATGTCCTGTCTCTTATACACATCTGACGCTGCCGACGACTTAATAGGTGTA
>CAMTFT010000067.1 GCA_947071365.1 uncultured bacterium
AAGAGACAGGGATATGATATGGAGGCAGAAACAATGAAAGCATATACGTTGGGGCTTTATGAAAAGGCCATGCCCTCTGACCTTAGCTGGAGGGAAAAACTGACAGCAGCGAAGCAGGCTGGATTTGATTTTCTGGAGATCAGTATTGACGAGACGGACGCGAAGCTGTCCAGACTCGATATGTCCCAGGAAGAGCGTGCAGGGCTGCTGAGCATGATGAACGGAGTCGGCCTTCCGATCCGTACCATGTGTCTTTCCGGACACAGAAAGTACCCGCTGGGAAGCAACGATCCTGAGATCTGCAAAAGAGGAATGGAGATCATGGAAAAAGCCATTATTCTTGCAGAGGATCTGGGTGTTCGTATCATCCAGCTTGCAGGCTATGATGTATATTACGAGGAAGGCAGCGAAGAAACGAGAGCGAGATTTGAGGAAAATCTGAAAAAGGCAACGGACATGGCTGCGAAGGCCGGCGTTGTCATGGGATTTGAGACCATGGAAACAGAATTCATGAATACGGTGGAAAAGGCAATGAAGTACGTAAATATCGTGAATTCTTCTTATTTGAATGTATACCCGGATCTTGGAAATATCACAAATGCGGCAGTGTCTTACGGCACGGATGTGCTGCAGGATCTGGAGACGGGCCGCGGCCATCTCTGTGCAATGCACTTAAAGGAGACTGTTCCGGGGAAATTCCGTGAGATCCCCTTTGGTACGGGACATGTAAATTTTGAAGCAGGTATTCAGAAGGCATGGGAGCTGGGCATCCGCAAGTTTGTAACGGAATTCTGGTACGTTGGAAACGAGAAATGGAGAGACGATCTCGCATTTGCAAATCAGATGATGACGGCGATTTTGAATAAGCAGGGCCAGGAAAGGTAGGATATAAGATGAAGGTAACAAAGAAAGTAATTTCGAATCTGACAAAATGTTATGCTATGTCGATGCTGCATTATCAGGGCAAGGATCATTTCCTGGTGGCAGCAGAGAAGGTGGACAAGTGTCTGCTTTTCGACCTTGACGGAAATCAGGAGGACGTTGTCTGGGAGCAGCCGGGCGGAGTTATGACGATGGTACAGGTGCCGGGAACAGACGGACAGTTCCTTGCCACACACAAATTCTATTCACCGAATGATTCCAAGGAGGCTAAGATCGTAATCGCGACTCCGAAATCAAAGGGAGACTGGGAGATCCGTACTCTGGTAGATCTTCCGTTCGTACACCGTTTTGATATACTGGAGAGAAACGGCGTGAAATATCTGATCGCCTGTGCGCTGAAGTCAGATTATGAGTACAAGGATGACTGGAGATTCCCGGGCAAAGTCTTTGCGGCAGTGCTTCCGGAGGACTTAAGCGCATTCAATGAGGACCACCAGCTTGAGCTTCACGTACTGAAGGACAACATGCTGAAGAACCACGGATATTGCAGAACAGATGAAAATGGCGTACAGACCAGCCTGATCTCTGCTGACAACGGTATCTTCCAGTTCATTCCACCGGAGAGTCCGGAGGGCGAATGGGAGATCAGAGAGCTTCTTAATGAGGCGGCCAGCGATGCAGTGCTGGTGGACTTCGACGGAGACGGCGAGAGAGAACTCGGTGTGCTTTCTCCGTTCCACGGCGACAAGATCAGCATCTGGAAAAAGAAAGACGGTGCATTTGAAAAGGTATACGAGTATGAGAAGGACGCAGAGTTCGTTCATGCGATCTACGGCGGGCCTCTGTGCGGCAGGCAGGCGTTCGTGGTAGGACACCGCAAGGGACCGCGTGAGCTTCTGGCCTTCACCTACAATCAGGAGACAAAGAGCTACGAGGTTCAGGTACTGGATACGGACTGCGGCCCGGCAAATGTTCTTCACTTTGTAAAGGACGGCAAGGACGTTATCGTTTCTACCAACCGCGAAATTGACGAGGTTGCAATGTATACTCTGGAGTAATACAATAAAATCAAGAGCGCCAGGCGGCGTAAAAACGCTGAGGGCAGGAAAAACTTCCTGTCCCGGCACAGTTCAAGGAGGAAAGGAACATGTTAGAAGAGCTGAAAAAAATTGTATATGAGGCAAATATGGATCTGCCGAAGTACGGACTGGTAACATTTACCTGGGGCAACGTAAGCGCGATCGACCGTGAGACGGGATATTTCGTAATCAAGCCCAGCGGAGTGGATTATGACAAGCTGACTCCGGACGATATGGTCGTTATGGATCTGAATATGAACAAGATCGAAGGAAAGCTGAAACCGTCTTCTGATACGGCTACACACTGCGAACTGTACAAAGCGTTTCCGTCCATCGGCGGCGTAGTACATACGCATTCATCCTGGGCGACGAGCTGGGCGCAGGCAGGAAGAGCGATCCCGTGCTACGGAACGACCCACGCTGACTATATGTACGGAGAGATCCCGTGCGTCAGAAATCTGACAAAGGAAGAGCTGGAGGATTACGAGACAAATACAGGTAAGCTGATCGTAGAGCACTTCCAGAAGGCTGACCCGGTAGCCGTTCCGTGCGTACTCTGCAAGAACCACGGCCCGTTTGCATGGGGCAAGGATGCACACGAAGCAGTTCACAACGCTGTTGTACTGGAAGAAGTGGCAAAGATGGCTGCACGCTGCGAAATGATCAATCCGCAGGCTAAGCCGGCGCCGCAGGAGCTGCAGGACAAGCATTACTACAGAAAGCATGGCGCTAACGCATATTACGGACAGAATTAAAAGGCATGTATGATTTTGCTAGGATCGGACGCCCCGGGATATGAAAATATCTCCGGGTGGACACCCCTACAGGTCCCTCCCGGAGATATTTTCATATCCCGGGGCTGGGAATACAGGAAGGATAAAGTATGAATGTCCGGGCATAAGATAGAAGGTTTATAAGATAAAGTCAGTTGCGAAAATTCTGTGAGGAATAAAAGGCATGTATGACAGGAAGGAATACGGGGGACAATGATTAAGGCGGTTATTTTCGATATTGATAATACGATGTATGATTTTGACGAAGCGAACGGTATTGCCAGAAGAGCTCTGTCGGATTACTGCACCTCTGTACTTCCGGTGGAGAAGGATGAATTCTCAGAGATATTTACCCGCGCCCAGAGGCTGGTGGAGCAAAGGACAGGGGCGGATTGCGCCGCAATTCACAACCGGCTGATCCGTTTCCAGTGCATTCTGGAGCTTCTGAAGATAAATAAGCCATCGTATGCATTGAACATGTATCACGTATACTGGGACACTTTGATTGCAGCCATGAAAGCGGAGCCGGGACTCATGTCATTGATTTCTGCCCTTCATAATAAAAATATTTCCATGGGGATCGGCTCTGACATGACTGCGTATATTCAGTACAAAAAACTGGAAAAGCTTCAGGTGCTGGACTATATGGATCAGATAGTGACCAGCGAAGAGGCAGGAGCAGAGAAGCCGGCAGCGAGGTTCTTCAGACTGTGTGTTGAGAAGATGGGATGCCAGCCGGAGGAATGTGTATTTATCGGTGACAGCCTGCGAAAGGATGTAAAGGGCGCCGCCGAAAACGGGCTGCATGGCGTGTGGTATCGCCCGTACCGCAAGGGCGGGGAGAATGATACGGACTATCCGTGCATCCGCTCTTTTGAAGAGTGTGTGCAGGACGGGCAGATTTGTTTTGACGAAACACTCTGCATAATGTAAAATATATCTATATGAAAAAATGAACGAAAGTGAGGAAAACAAAATGAAATCATTCAGCTATGTAATTAACGATGAACTTGGACTCCACGCAAGACCGGCAGGACTTCTTGTAAAGGAAGCAAAGAAATTTTCCAGTAAGATCACTCTGACAAAGGAAGAGAGAACCGTTTCCGCTACGCAGTTGATGATGATCATGAGCATGGGCGTAAAGAAGGGTGCTGAAGTTACTGTTACGGCAGACGGCGCTGACGAAGAGGAAGCTATCGCAGCACTGGAGAAGTTTTTCCAGGAGAATCTGTAATCAATCACACTGTGCGCAGGCATATTTGAAGAGCATTTTCTGACGTGTGCTTTGTATATGACCTGCGCATTATCATTAAACAGGACGGGGGACAATCAGCATGGAACGATATGAAGGCAAATCTATCTTCCGCAAAATTGCAATGGGCAAGGTTTTCTTCTATGAGAAGAACAGCGCCGTTGTAAAGAGAGAAAAGGTAGAGGATACTGCTGCAGAGCTGGTACGGCTCGGTGCAGCAAAGGAGAAAGCGGTAGAACAGCTTCAGGCACTGTATGAAAAGGCTCTGAAGGAAGTCGGCGAGTCCGGAGCAGCACTGTTTGAGGTGCATCAGATGATGCTGGATGATGATGATTACTGTGAGTCCATCATCAACATGATCAAGCAGGACGGCGTCAACGCGGAGTATGCCGTAGCTGTTACAGGCGATAATTTTGCACAGATGTTTGCCAGCATGGATGATGATTACATGAAGGCCAGAGAGGCAGATATCAGAGATATCTCCGAGCGTCTGGTGCGTATCTTAAGCGGCACGGACAGCGACATGGGCAATCTGGAAGAGCCGGTTATTCTGGTAGCAGATGACCTGGCACCCAGCGAGACCGTGCAGATGGACAAGTCAAAGCTGCTTGGTTTCGTCACGGAGCATGGTTCCTCCAACTCCCATACGGCGATTCTTGCCCGTACCATGAATATTCCGGCTATCATCGGTGTGCCGATCAACAAAGAGTGGAACGGAAAGCTTGCGATCGTGGACGGCTATCAGGGCGTTGTGATCGTGGAGCCGGATGAGGAGCAGATCGCGGCAGCAAAGACTAAGATGGAAGAAGAGCAGCGCAAGGCAGATCTTCTGAAGACGCTCAAAGGACAGAAGACTGTAACGAAGAGCGGACGCGAGATCCATCTTTACGCAAATATCGGAAGCGTATCGGATACGGCTGGCGCGCTCTCAAACGACGCAGAGGGTATCGGATTGTTCCGAAGCGAATTCTTATATCTGGAATCAGACCATTATCCGACAGAGGAGGAGCAGTTCCAGGCGTATAAGGTAGTTGCCCAGAATATGGCGGGCAAGAAGGTTATTATCCGTACACTGGATATCGGAGCAGATAAAAAGGTGGATTACTTTGAACTGGAACCGGAAGAGAATCCGGCTCTCGGCTACCGTGCGATCCGTATCTGCCTGACAAGAGAAGAAATCTTCAAGACTCAGCTTCGCGCACTGCTTCGTGCCAGCGCGTTCGGCAATATTTCTATCATGTTCCCGATGATCATTTCTGTAAAAGAGATCATCAGGATCAAGGAGATCGTAGAGGAAGTAAAGGCAGAGCTTCGTGAGCTCGGCATCGCTTACCAGGATGTGGAGCTGGGCGTTATGATTGAGACGCCGGCTGCAGTTCTGATGAGTGAGGAGCTTGCAAAGGAAGTAGACTTCTTCAGTATCGGAACGAATGACCTGACCCAGTACACACTGGCTATCGACAGGCAGAATCCGAAGCTGGATACGTTCTATGACGCGCATCATCCGGCAGTTCTGCGGGCGATCCAGATGACGATCGAGAACGGCCACAAGGGCGGTGCCTGGGTAGGTATCTGCGGTGAGCTCGGCGCTGATATGGAATTGACTGAGAAGTTCGTAGAGATGGGCATTGACGAGCTGTCAGTGTCACCGACGTTCATTCTGCCGCTTCGTGAGATCATCCGCAATATCGACTGATAGAAAGCAGGTTTATACGGAGCAGGTCTGGTGTAAAATATGTTTGGCAGGAAGCAGGCTTACGCAAAGTATGCCTGACAGAAAATAAGATTTACGCAAAATACGACTGGCGAAGAGTTATCCGTCCGGGAAAGGGACGGGGCTGCATCGCCAGTCTTTTTATGCGTCTGGAATTACTTTGCTCTGTTCTCATAAGGCTCCAGTTACTGGAGGTCGGCATCCTACGTTCGAACTGCGGAATTACTTCGTCCTGCTATCGCGAAGCTCCAGCGCAGCTTTCACGAAACCGCGGAACAGCGGATGCGGCCGGTTCGGGCGGGATTTCAGCTCAGGGTGTGCCTGGGTCGCAAGGAAGAACGGATGGTTTTTCAGCTCGATCATCTCAACGATACGGCCGTCCGGGGAAAGGCCGGACAGTGTCATGCCGTTGTCTGTCAGAACTTTGCGGTAGTCATTGTTGACCTCGTAGCGGTGCCTGTGGCGTTCGTGAATTTCCTCCTCGCCGTAAAGCTCATAGGCCTTTGTGGTCTTGTCCAGAATACACGGGTAAGAGCCGAGGCGAAGCGTTCCGCCGATATCCTCTACGCCGTTCTGATCCGGCAGGAGCGCGATAACGGGATGCGGAGTCTGCGGGTCCAGCTCAATGCTGTGGGCCTTTTCGAGACCGGCAACGTCCCGGGCGTATTCCACGATAGCGAGCTGCATTCCGAGACAGAGTCCAAGAAACGGGATGTTATTTAAGCGCGCATAACGGATTGCCTCAATTTTACCTTCGATACCGCGGTCGCCAAAACCGCCGGGCACAAGGATGCCGTCCATGCCGGAGAGAAGCTCTTCGGCATTTTCTTCCGTCACATCTTCAGAATTGATCCAGTGCAGGTTGACTACGGCGCGGCTGGCGATACCGCCGTGCTTTAGCGCTTCCACGACGCTGATATACGCATCGTGGAGCTGGATGTATTTTCCCACCAGAGCAATGTCTACCTCCCGTGTCGGTGTACGCAGAGCTTCCACCATAGCTTTCCAGTCCTCCAGATCCGGTTCGGGACAGTCAAGGTGCAAACATTCGCAGGCCACCTGGGCGAGATTTTCACGCTCCATGGCAAGGGGCGCTTCGTAGAGATATTCCACGTCAAGATTTTGCAGGACGTGAGTGCTGGGTACGTTGCAGAACAGTGCGATCTTATCCTTGAGGGATTGATCCAGCGGATACTCCGAGCGGCAGACGATGATATCCGGCCATATTCCCATGCTTTGCAGCTCCTTTACGCTGGCCTGGGTCGGCTTCGTCTTCATCTCACCGGAAGCCTTCAAATAGGGGATCAGTGTAACGTGGATCAGGATCGCGTTCTCATGTCCGATGTCATGCTGGAACTGGCGGATGGCCTCAAGAAACGGCTGGCTTTCGATATCGCCCACCGTACCGCCCACTTCGATGATCGCGATCTGCGTTTCATCTGTCGTATAGTCACGGTAAAATCGGCTCTTGATCTCATTTGTAATATGCGGGATGACCTGAACAGTGCCTCCGCCGTAATCGCCCCGGCGCTCCTTGTGGAGGACGGACCAGTAGATTTTTCCCGTGGTCACGTTGGAATTTTTGTTCAGGCTCTCATCGATGAAGCGTTCATAGTGTCCCAGATCCAGATCCGTTTCAGCACCGTCGTCCGTGACAAAGACCTCCCCGTGCTGGATGGGATTCATCGTGCCGGGGTCGATATTGATATAGGGATCAAATTTCTGCATAGTCACCCTGTAGCCTCTCGCCTTGAGAAGTCGGCCGAGGGATGCCGCGGTGATTCCCTTGCCGAGCCCGGAAACAACACCGCCTGTTACAAATACGTACTTTACTGGCATAGCGATTCCTCCTGAAAAAAGAATACAGAAGACAGCCTGGCCGCCTTTGGCCCGGTCGTCTTCTGCAATATTGTAA
>CAMTFT010000068.1 GCA_947071365.1 uncultured bacterium
ACACCTATTAAGTCGTCGGCAGCGTCAGATGTGTATAAGAGACAGGTAAAAGGCAGCCGTGAAATATAGGCTGCCTTTTGTGCAGAACAGGAAACGGAAACAGGGCCGCAACTTGGTATAATAATTATGGTAAAATATGCCGCAAATCAGCAGAAAGCAAATGGCTGTGGCCGGATAGGGCGCTGCGGCAAAAGGGTGAAAAAGAAGGGAGAAACATATGAGAATTACGTTTAAGAAACTGACAGCCGTTATGCTGGCTGTCGTAATTTTCTGTACCTGCATACCGGTGGAGCCTGTTTCGGCGGCTTCCTACGCGAACTTTTCCGCAGGGCAGATGCTGATCGTGACAGAGCCGGAGGGCGTAAATATGCATCAGACGCCGCAGGCTTTGGCAGCCAACCGTGTTATGACGCTGGGCCGGGGCAATCATCTGTATGTAAGCCAGATCAATTATCAGACGGGCTGGATGTTGGTGACATGCGGCGGTCACACCGGCTGGGTGTACGGCCAGGAAGGGTGGTTCGCACCGTATAATGCTGCTCCCAGCGTGTATACTTATTCACAGAATATGCAGGCAAAGGTTCTGGCAAGCGCACTGAATGTACATAAAGAGCCGGTGAAGCTGAGCAGCAATATTCTGGATGACCTGTACAAGGGACAGGTAGTGGACGCATTGGGCTACACGAATACGGGCTGGACGAAGGTGAGCTATTACAGAGGCAGCAGCCGTATTGAGGGATACGTATCCTCCGCCTGGGTGAGCGTAACTGTAAAGCCCGCAGCGACGAAGCCGGAGAAATTTACAACCATATACGGATACAGCGCGGCAGTGAAGAGTACATGTTCTGCGCTGAACGTGCATTGCTCACCAAGCACGTCTGCTGACGTGATCACGAGCATCTATTCCGGGGATGTGGTAAACATTCTGGCACAGTCCAAGACGTGGTACAGGATTTCCCTGAACGTGAACGGAAATATGCGCACCGGCTATATTTACCGGTCTTATACGAAGAAAAAGGACGCTATGGCGAACCTGCGTCTCAGTGTTTCATCAAAGACATTGAAGAGAAAGGCAAAATATCACGTCCTGATTCGGGGCAATACGGGGATGAGCCTGAAGGCCACCTGGAAAACAAGCAATAAGAAAGTGGCAACAGTCAGCAAAAAGGGTTATGTTACAGCAAAAAAGAAGGGAACCGCTAAGATTACGTGTACGATCAAAGTAGGAAAGCGGACGAAGAAGCTGACCTGCAAGATAAAGGTAAAATAGTATTTCAGGGGATGTAAAAAACAGACGGAGGATCAGAATAATGAAAAGGCGAATGATAACGGCAATTGTCTGTGCATCGATCGGCGTCCTGGCCGGAGGCATCAGCGCGCAGGCCGCTGTGGCGGATAACGCAGTCAGTCAGGCATACAATGAGGCCGTAAGGATGGAGGAGAATCTGGACGGCTTTGACGTGACAGTGAAGGGAACTGTCAGCATCGCGGGGCAGCCGGCCAGCGCGGAAAAGACGATCAAAATACAGACCAGCGGGCTGCGCTCTGACGGGAAGCTGCAGGCTGCCATCGATATTCAGACTTCAGAGGGAGAGAAGCAGCAGTATTTCAAGGATGGCTGTTTTTATTCCAATCAGACCGGAAGCAACCGGAAATACGCCATGAGCGAGGAGATCATGACGGAGCTTCTGAATTATTACGTATATCTGGATTTTAATTCCGAATATCTGTCGATGCTGGAGGCGGAGAATAACGCGGACGGCACGGTGACGTACACCTTTGCCGCATCACCGGATACGGTGGGCGGATATGCGGACAAGCTTCTGGAGGGAGCGCAGGAAGAGCACAGGATCGACATTATCTCTCTGCAGGGAATGGTGGAAGCAGATAAGAACGGAATGATCACAGAGCGTAAAATAGAGATGGCCTATACGATAAAGAGCGGCGACCAGCCGCAGCTCTGCATCCTGAATTCCCAGGCGGTATTCAACCGCATAGGGGCGGTTTCCGTATCTTTTCCGGATCTTTCCTCCTACAGTGAAAAGGAGCAAAATGAGCCGGCGGTCAGCATTACGAAGGAGAGCAGGACACTGTATGCCACAGCAGATCTGAATGTGCGGGCGCAGAACAATGTGACCTCCGCTGTGCTGGGTGGCATTCCGGCAGGGGAAACCATGCAGGAAACAGGCTATACACAGGACGGATGGATCCAGATCAGCTACAACGGCGCATCAGCGTATGTCAGCGGAAACTATGTGAGCGCTACAAAACCGGTGATCATCAAGGCCATGAGCGGAGACATGTATGCAACCGGCCAGGTAAATGTGCGGGATACGTACTCCACGGACAGCAGGGTGCTGGGTGTGCTTTCAGCCGGAGAAGCGGTGGCTACGACGGGATTTACGGACAACAACTGGATCGAGGTAAAGTATAACGGACAGACTGCGTACGTGTACGCGGATTACCTTAGCTGGGACGCTCCTGTCGTGAAGAAAAATACTTTCAGCGGGTATCTGGAGGGCTACGTGGTGGATGCCACGACGAACGGTCTTTCTCTGGAGACGAGCAACGGAAGCGATTACTATTTTTATACCGGAGACGCGTACAAAAATACGGTGGACGGTATTTTGATCGGAGACTGGATCGGCGTTTCCTACACCTTCGATGGCAGCAATTATATTGCTTCTGAGGTGGACGATTACAACGACCATAATTACAACTATAATTATGACAGCGGAAACGTGATGAATGACAACAATTACAGTGACGGTTATCAGGATATGGAATCCTACGGCACGGTGATCGCATATGGAATGTCTGCTATCACGGTGGCGCTGGATAACGGAATTACATTAAGTGCAGCGAAGGACAATGTGACGATCTACGGCAGTATGTATGAAGGGGCATACGTTCTGGTGGATTACATCGGAGATTATATGTACGAGATTACGGAGATATAGCTTGTTCCAGCACAGGGCTGCCGGGCGGAGAAAAGGACTGTTCTCTGTTGCCCGGTGGCCCTTTTTACATGAAAAGGAGGAAATACAATATGAAAGCGGGAATTGCGGCGGCTGCACTTTTGCTGGCTCTGGCGGGAACATCAGGCCACGTATCGGCATCACCGAAGACATTAAAGGTAGGCGTGCGGGATGATATCATGCATTTCGGATACCTGAATCCAAATACCGGAAAATACTACGGAATGGAGATCGACCTGGCGTCAGAGCTGGCGGATGCGCTGGGATACGACACGGTGGAGTATATCACCGTACAGCCGGACAATAGGAAACAGATGCTTCTGGACGGAGAGGTGGACTGTCTGATCGCAGCTTATTCCGTGAGTGAAACGAGACTGGAGAATTTTGATTTTTCTGAGGCTTATTACACAGATTACAGCAGCATTATGGTGGAAAAGTCTTCTCTGATCCATGAGATGAGTGATCTGGTGGGGAAAAAGATCGGTGTGCTGGACGGAGCCAATACAGCGCCGAAGCTGGCGATAAAGATGACTGAGACGGGTCTGATCGCCTCTGAGGAATCGCTGGAGGACTCTCTGGTGAAAATGGATTCCTACAGTGAACTGTCTGCCTCGCTGGAAGAGGGAACTGTGGATGCCGTATGTATGGACGGCTGCATTGCCCGGGCGTACATGGAAGATGACCGGGAGATCCTGGAGGATAAGATCGGCCAAGAGGAGTACGCAGTGGCGACGCAGAAGGGTTCAGAGCTCAGCGGCCAGGTAGCGGAGGCTGTTTCACAGATGCTGGCAGATGGGACGATTGACGGCCTGATAGAAAAATGGAGTTAGGGAGGAAGGCGAAAATGGCAAAAAAATTGAGAGGGAAAACGATTGCGGCATTTTTGCTGGAGATCATTTGTATTCTGTTGTTCGGTCTTTTTCTGATAAGGATGCAAACAGACCTTTCCGTCAGCAACCAGCAGGAGAATACGCAGGAGAAGCTGGATGAAATGCAGCAGCTCATTGACAGTGCGGATGAAGCGGCTGCGCAGAATGAGCAGAGCTACGATGAGGTTTATCAGTCAAAGGCAGCCAGCATAGCTTACATGGCGAACTATGACGAGACCTTTGAGGTGACGGATGCGAAGCTGAAGGAACTGGCCGGTATGATGAATGTAAACAACATCCTGATCATCGACCGGGAGGGAAAACAGCTTGCAAAGGCGGAAAAATCTGCCGCTGATTTTTCATATCACAGATACAATCAGCTTCGGACCGTGTTTGAAACGGGAGAGCCGTCGCAGCCTTTCGAGGTGATCATCGACGGCACGGTGCGCAGGTATTACGGTGCCAAGATCGATGAAAAGAGGGAGGCTGTCATCGAACAGGACCCGGAGGAGCTGCATACGCTTCAGGATGACACGTCTTCCTGGAGGAGCATACTGAGCAAGGTAAACGTGGGGCTTAAGGGCTTTGCATTTGCCGTATCGAATCAGGATTATACGTTCCTGTACCATCCCGACGAGGAGCTTAAGGGGCTTGATTCTCTGGATGCGGGACTGAAGGCAGAGGATCTTTCAGACAACAATTTTGCGTGGATGACCGTGAACGGAGAACGATTTTTCTGCGGTGTAAAGAGCATTCCGGCGGACGATGCTTTCGTTGTCTGCGCGGTGCCGGAGGAGGAAATGACTTCATCCACAAATGTTACGGTGGCCGTGGTGCTGTTCATTTTCTTTGTGGTCATTACTGCAGTGGTGGTATATTCCGTGTTGATTTTGAAGGAGCAGGGCGGTTTTGGCGAACAGGTAAAGGTATTTGGAGGACTGTGCTACAACAGGACAGTGGGCAGAAAGCTTCTGACCTTCTCCGGTGTCGGCCTTTTGCTGATCATCATGGTTTCTTTTTACATGCAGACGCTGTTTTCACTCTCCCTCCGGTCTATGAGCAACAACCGGCAGGTACAGGAGATTGGGGATGTTCTGAAGAAAAATGACGGAGACATTGAGCAGGTGACAGCGCAGTACAACCGCCGTTACCTGAACAAATGCCAGACTGCGGCGTATATCCTGGGCAGCAATCATCAGCTTTGGACGAAGGAAGATCTGGCGCAGCTCAGCAAAGTGCTGGGAGCTGAATTTTTACTGATTTTTGATAAGGACGGAAAAGAAGTAGTATCGGATTCCTCCTATGTGAATTTTACTGTCAGCAATGATCCTGAGGATCAGTCCTACGAATTCGGAAGTCTGCTGCAGGGATTGGAATACTTTATTCAGGAGGCACAGCCGGATGAGATCTCCGGTACATACCGCCAGTACATAGGCGCACTTTTGAAGGATGAAAACGGGGATGCGGACGGATTTGTGCAGATGAGCGTGGTGCCGGACAAGCTGGAGAGCGCGCTTCAGACAACGACGCTTCCGGCAGTCCTTGGGGGCGTGAAGGCCAGCGCAGGCGGCTTTGCATTTGCCGTGGATAAGGAGACACAGTGCTTTACATACTTCCCGGATGAACGGATAAACGGAAAGAGTGCGTTGGAATACGGCATGAAGGAGAATCAGTTCCGCGATGGATACTGTGATTATATTACGGTAGATCACCGGAAATATTTTGCTTCCGGGCTGGAAACAGACAGCAGCTTTATTTACGTGGCAGTGCCGCAGGAAAGGCTGATGGCGACGAGGATTTCGGTGGCTCTGGCCAGCGGAGCAGCCAGCTTCATCTGCCTGCTTTTCGTATTTTTGCTTCTGGCATTTGGAGGCAAAAACAAAGCAATATCCGTTGTGGAGCAGGGGGAAATGACCGCCCATGGGCCGATGGTGGAAGTGATGATGCCGGACGGTTCCACAAAGAAAACGGAGGCGGCAGCCAACCGGTGGTCAAACTCCGGTATCAGTTGGAAGGAAAAAACGTCGGAGCAGAAGATACTTTCAGTTTTGCAGGGAATGATGTCGGTACTGGCGCTGGCTATCTGCGTTGCAGTGCTGTTCAAGGACCGCTTCTTCTCCGGAGAGTCAATCTTCCTGCATATCATTGAAGGCAACTGGGAGCACAGCCTGAATGTGTTCGCGCTGACGGGGTGCATCATGATCGTCTGTGTTGGCAGCGTGGTAGTTCTGATCCTCCGTGAAATACTCCGGCTCCTTTCAAGGGCCATGAACGCGAAGGGGGCGACGATCTGCCATCTGCTGCGCAATTTTATAAAATATCTGTTCGTAATTGCCATGCTATATTACTGCTTCGCGCTGTTCGGCGTGGATACACAGACGCTGCTGGCATCCGCAGGAATTCTGTCACTTGTCATCGGCCTTGGAGCAAAGGAGCTTGTTTCGGATATTCTGGCGGGGCTGTTCATCATCTTTGAGGGAGAATTCCAGGTGGGCGATATCGTCACCGTCGGAGACTGGCGGGGAACCGTGCAGGAGATCGGCGTGCGTACGACAAAAATCATGGATGCGGGAGAAAATGTGAAGATCATCAGCAACAGCGCGGTAAGCGGCGTCATCAACATGACGAAGCGCAATTCGTACTGCTACTGTGAGCTGGGCCTTGGAATCACGGCGGAGATTACGCTGGAGCGCATCGAGGAGGTTCTGGAGCAGGAGCTGCCGGGCCTGAAAAAGAAGCTGCCCGCGATTCTGTCCGGGCCTTCCTACAACGGCGTATATTCTTTAAGCGGCAGCAATGTAAATGTCCGGCTTGTAGCGGAGTGTAACGAGGCGGATAAGGCGAAGCTTGGAAGAGATATGACCCGTGAGATGAAGCTGATTCTGGATAAGCACGGTATAATGCTTAATTCGGCGAGCCATTCATGAGTTGAATAGAAAGTATGGGGCCCAATGGGCGGCCAGGCGGGAGTTTGTGGATTACGATAAAAGATGAGAAGATGTGGGAGGTTATATTTTCTTTTCCAGAACTCTCTCTAATTTGGAAAAGTCACAGCATCTCCGCTTCAACAGACTGTTTGCTTTGCCTGAGGTAATCATTTCATAGAGTTTATTTGCTTTACGGACAATTGCCTCCTGATTTTTCTGGCAGTAAGTGAGTTGTTTCGCAGACATTTTTTTGTAATGAATTGTGTTTGCGTTATCAGAAGGAGATGGTTTGAGATTTAAAGGTCTGATGAACTGTTCATGGACGGGAATCATGTTGTTAAAGTTTAATACCCCGATTAACTTATCACCGTCATAAATTTTAGTAAAATCCACATCATTCTTCATTGAGAAATGTTTGGATTTAGGAGAACTGAAAGGTACACAGTATTTTTCAGTTCCGCAAATTATAATAATGCCTACAAATGGACGTTTCTCTTTGGATATCTGTGGGGATACAGACATAACACGGTCATCTGCTTTGGCTAAATCCCGAATGTATTTCATATCGATCAAGTATAAATTTAAACGACTTTGTTTCATAATACCCTCCAGACTAAAATAGGCTGCGTATAAACGCAGCCTGAATAGTTTCCACTTACGGTAGGACTCACCGCTTTTATCGGTTCCACTCACAGTAGGACTCACTGCTTTTATCGGCTCCACTTATATGGTAGGACTCACCGCTTTTTACAGAAATGCGATATCATCGTATTTCTATACGATAAGGGCTGTCTCTTATACACATCTCCGAGCCCACGAGACGGAGCTACA
>CAMTFT010000069.1 GCA_947071365.1 uncultured bacterium
GATGTAGCTCCGTCTCGTGGGCTCGGAGATGTGTATAAGAGACAGGATTGCAGCAATGGAGAAAGATCACTTAAATACATTTTTTATCGATGTTCACGTGAGAGGAAAGTATCCGTCATACAGCAAACGATACTTTAGAGAACATAATATTAAGATTCATATTACGGAGGAGGACGAGGAAATCCTTAAAAATACAGTTGATTTTATTTCGTTCAGTTATTACATGAGCGTATGTGAGACGGCTGATGAGAGTAAACGGACTGTAAGTAATGGCAACATGATGGGTGGAGTGCCAAATCCAACGCTTGAGGCAAGTGAGTGGGGCTGGCAGATCGATCCGCAAGGACTGCGCTACGTGCTGAACCAGTTTTATGACCGTTATCAAAAACCACTGTTCATTGTGGAAAATGGACTTGGGGCCGTTGACCAGCTTGTTGATGACGGTAACGGTGGAAAGACGGTTAATGATGATTATAGGATTAACTATCTGCGTGAACATCTGAAACAGGTTGGCGAAGCAATTGACGATGGCGTAGAAGTTATGGGATATACAACCTGGGGATGTATTGATCTGGTGAGTGCATCAACAGCGGAGCTAAGGAAACGTTACGGATTTATCTATGTGGATCGCAATGATGACGGAAGTGGAACACTTGAACGATATAAAAAGAAGAGCTTTAACTGGTATAAAGAAGTGATTGCAACGAACGGAAAAAGCTTGGAAAAGTAAGCATTGGGAGAAATCAAAATGGGGAAATTAAGCGTCAATCAAGACAATCGAACTTTTTTGTGTGATGGAAAACCGTTTTTTTGGCTTGCGGATACTCTTTGGAGCCTGTTTACGAACATGACAGATCAGGAGATAGATTCTTATCTGACACTGCGCAAACAACAGGGATATAATGCGTTACAGATCAATATTTTACCACAGTGGGATCGCTGCTGGGTAAAAGCACCATATATGCCGTTTGAATTAAAAGAAGACGGTGTCTTCGATTATGAAAAACCAATGAAACAGGAATATTTTGACAATGCGTCCAGAATTCTTGATAAGGTAGTAAGCTATGGCTTTATCCCCGCACTCGTTGTTCTTTGGTCCAATTATGTACCGGGGAACTGGGCAAGCAGAATCAACGGCGTCAATGTGATGCCTAAAGACCTGATTGTACCTTATTGTGAAAAGGTGTTTGAAAGCTTTGATCAGTACGATCCTGTTTATATTATTTCAGGCGATACAGATTTCGACAAAGAAGAGTGCTGTGAGTATTATCAAATAGCAATGAATAAAATGACAGAACTCAGTCCGACTACCCTGAAGACGCTCCATATTAAAGGAAGATATACGTATTTACCGGATGGGCTGGTGGATAAGATGGATTTTTACATGTACCAGTCAGGGCATAACGGAGTCCATTTGGACAAGTGTTATACCATGCCAGAGGAAATGCTCTCCAGGTATCCGGCTAAACCACTTTTAAATGCGGAACCCTGTTATGAACAGATGGGTTATAGTGGCAACAAATATGGACGATTTAATCAGAAGGATATCAGACGTGCAGCATGGATGTCTGTTTTATCAGGAGCTGGAGCAGGAATTACATACGGAGCGCATGGGGTTTGGAATTGGCAAAAACTGAACATGCCTGTAAATCCAAATGCAGGAGAAGGCTTCGATGCTGCCAAGCCTTGTACAGAAGCATTACAGTTTTCAGGAGCATGGGATTACGGGTACCTGAAAGATATTGTGACCAGATATGGTGCTTTGCTTCCGGATGATAAGATTGGAAATGTAACCAAAGGATTTGAAAGAGTTACGGATGAAGCGGGAGAAGTTCAGATGATATCCGTGTCAAATCCGAACCCGGAGATTAAAATGGCTTCTACAGCAGATGGAAAGGCAAGTCTTATATATGCGCCTTTTAATACAAAAATCATTGTAAAGGAAGATTTAAGCCATGCTTCAATTAAAGTGATTGATCTTGTTTCGAAGAATATAGCATCACCAGTTGTAGAAGTAAAAGAAGGCGTAAGTTATATCCAAATGTGTCCTTTTGATGAAGATGTATTAGTTGTTATAGAAAGATCTACTGGTATCAGAAGACCATAAAAGGTAATGGAGAAATATTATTACAGGAGCGTAATATTTTATCCTGGCGGCAGCCAATAACCAGTTCCTGACATAGTTGCGATAAAATGCTGAAACAGCGACAGAAACGTGATTTAGAGACGCGATTCTGTCGCTGTTTCTGCTTTGGATACCCAAAGGATATATTGCCATGGTATGATATGACTTATAAGAAATTCGCCTGCTTGCAGGAGCGAATTTCATAAGTCAACGAGCAGCTATGCTGCGAGTAAAATGACTTATAAGAAATGAGGAGGGGAAAGATGAAGCTGCTGATAGTGGAGGATGACCTTCTGATGCAGGAGGTTATTGCAGATTATTTTAAGGGCAAGGGCTGGGAAACGGATATGGCCGGGAACGGCGAAACGGCGCTGGAAAAATGGGAAAAAGAACAGTATCAGCTTATTTTGCTGGACGTAATAATGCCCGGCACGAATGGATTTACCGTTTGCCGTAAAATCCGGGAATGCAGCGATATACCGATTATTTTTATCACAGCCCGGGCGATGGAGGAGGATGAGCTGCATGGATACTCTCTGGGGGCGGACGATTATGTGACGAAGCCGTTTTCATTGCCGGTGCTGTATGCGAAGGTGATGGCTCTGATGGGGCGTATTCGGGGAGAAAACCCGCATCAGAAAGTGCGGTGCGGAGATATCGAGGCAGATGTAAGGACGCATGAAGTGTGGGTGCAGGGGCAGCGTTGTATCCTGCCTCCGATAGAATATGAGATGCTTCTGTTCTTTATGGAGAATCCAAATCGGGTGTACGGACGGGAACAATTGCTGATCCGCTTCTGGGGATACGATTTCGAAGGAAATGAAAGGGTGGTGGACAACCATATCAAGAAGCTGCGGAAGGCATTGGGCGTCTGCGGCGGAATGATACAGACGGTGCGAAAGGCCGGATATCGAATGGAGGTGGCAAAATAAAGCGGATGATACGAAAGAACGGATATCGAATGGAGGTGACAAAATGAAGAAAAGGAAATTTGTGCTTCCCATCACAGGCGGATTTCTGGCATTGTATTTTGTAATCATGGCACTTGCTACTTTCCTGGTAAAAGAAAAATTTCTGGAGGATTTTGGCAGGAATTATGAAACGAAGCTGGGGTGGATGATACAGGATATCAGGGAATTTGAGAAGACTGTGTGGGGAGCTCATCAGGGGAGCGCAGGGACAAATGCATATTCGGGCGATGTGCGCACGACACACTATCAGTCATTGCTGGCAAAGAACCTGAATCTGATGAGTACAAAATATCAACAGTTTTCCGGGGCAGTCTACGATGAAAACGGGGAACTGATGGTAAAGAGCAAAAATGCAATAAGTTTGACGGATGGATTTACCGAGGAGACGGGGAAGTATGAGCTGGAGTATCCGCTGGATGAGCTTCTGACACAGGAGGAGGTGTATACTTTGGCAAAGTATGCGCAGGAGGTTGAGAGCGGCCGGGGGTTGCCTGAACCAGAGCCTTACCGCATCAGTGTGATGGTAACGAAGGCAGAGGAAGCACAGGCGAAGCAGGAGAGGACAGAAAAAAAACAGATATGGAATTTATATCGCATTGTTGTCCAGAAAATTACGTGGGCGACAGGAAACGTGACGGAGGAGGAAGATCCGCTGACGGGCTCGTTTCATTCCTGGCAGGGTGACGGAGGGGACGCTTATCAGCAGGTGGACAGTGAGATCGTTTGGGAGTGGAAAAATCAGGATATTACAGGCAGCCCACAGGAGGTCAATATACCACTTGGCGCATGGACAACTTTTCCGTATCTGACATGGGGCTATGACTACTGGAAAAACTGGACGGAAAGTGATTATCTGCAGGATTTTCCCGAAAAATTTGAGGAAGGAAAATGGAAGGACGGAACGGCGCTGTCTCTTATGCACGAAGGGTTTACGCCCAGGTTTGGAAGCCAGTACAATATGAACTTTGTGCTCTCTTCAGATCAGGATGGAGAGATAGAGGTTTATCTGATGACAGAAGGAGAAGAAAACCAGGGGATCTCGTTCGTCCTGCTCAGTGAATCGCACCCGTGGCTGGCGGCGGCAGACTATATGAAATACGTATACCTGGGCAGCTTCCTGTTTCTTGTGCTCTGTGTCGTCATTATCGTGTGCGCAGTTGGAAAGACGTATGAAAAACGGGCGCTTCTGGAAGAAAACAGAAGAGATTTCACGAATGCCATGGCTCATGAGCTGAAAACTCCGCTGGGAATCATCCGCGGCATGGCGGAGAACCTGCAGGAGCATACTGCTCCGGAGAAAACAGATTATTATATTGGACATATCATCGGTCAGACGGAGGAAATGGACCGCCTTGTGGCAGAGATGATTTATACATCGAAGCTGGATTCAGAGCAGTTTGTTTTGAAAAAAGAACCGCTGAGCTGGCAGGAACTGGTGGAAACACAGATAGAAAAGTTCACTCCGGTGATAAACGAGAAGCACATACAGATTCGATATGATGGAAATGAAAATGAGTGTAGGGACAGCAGAAAACCGGAACACGAAAGGCTGCGTAACTTCGACTTCGAGGGAGACAGGGGCTGCCTTGAAAAAGCGGTATGGAACCTTTTGTCAAATGCCGTACACTGGTGTTCCGTAGAAGGAACGATTACGATCACGGTGGAAAACGGCGGATGCAGTATTGAAAATACAGGGCCACAGATCAGTGAGGAGAACCTTCCGCATATCTTTGAAATGCTTTATCACGGGGAGGGTGGAAGGCTTGGAATGGGACTTTACCTGACGGAAAAAATCGCAAAAATGCATGGAATGAGGGTGTGTGTGGAGAATACGCAGAGTGGAGTGAGGAGTACGATTGGGTAGTTTGCCCGGCAAGCGAAGCTGCGGTTTGTATGGCCTCCCCCCTGGCTGAACCGCAACTGTTTGCCACCAGATTCTGCGTTTGCATAATAAAATCAGTTGATAAGCAATGCCAAATCCTGTATAATTTCTGTATTTGTAAGGATGCGAAATAATATGGGTGCGGAGGAAATACAGGATGAAAAATAAAATCAAAGCTCTTATCGCAACTGGTTCAGGCCATCTCTCTGCGTGCATGGCTCCGCTGATTCCGCTGATCACTGCCGGAAGTCTGATGAAGCTGGCATGCCTTCTGATCGGTATGACGGGAGTGCTTTCGGGAACTACAGAGACGATCCTGCAGGTTATTGGAGATGCGCCGTTCTATTTCCTTCCGGTGCTGGTGGCGATTACGGCATCAAAGCATTTTGAGGCAGATATGTTTTATTCGGTGGGAACTGCCTGTATGCTGATGATGCCGGATTTTACCGCACTGATGAGCGGGACTGGTGATGTGTCGTTTACTGTTTTTCCTGTGGTGAGGACAACGTATGCTTACAATATCCTTCCTGTTATCCTGCTGACGTATCTTATCTCGAGACTGGAGCCTGCGGCGGCGAAGCGTTTCCCGAAAGCGTTGAAGGGGACGATTTATCCGCTTCTTGTATTCACGGTGACATGTGCCTGCGGCTTCCTTGTAGTCGGCCCTGTCGGCACAATTATAAGTGTGGGCTTTTCTGAACTGCTGACGTTTTTATCTGTTCACGTCGGAGTTTTGGCGTGGGCGTTGTTTGCGTGTATCACGCCGCTGCTTATCCCGGCGGGTATGCACTGGATCTTTGTGACAACTGCGATTACGCAGATCAGTACGAACGGTTTTGAAACGGGAATCATGGCGGCGTTTATGATCGCAAATCTGACACTGGCGGGTGCTGATTTTGCGGTATGCCTTCGAACGAAGGATAAAGAATTTCGGGGACAGGCGCTCAGCGCAGGCATTGTGGCGCTGCTCTCCGGTGTGTCGGAGCCGTCTCTGTTCGGAGTCTGCCTGAAAGAGAAAAAGGTATTGCGGTGTGTGATGGCAGCGGGAGCGCTGGCAGGTATCTATGAAGGAATTGTGACCATCAAATGTTACGTGTATTCTTTCCCGGCGGTCTGCTCGATTCTGATGTTCCATGGCCCGGACGGTGCGGCAAATCTGTGGAAGGCCGTGATATTGGCGGCGCTTTCTGTGGCGCTGGGATTTGTGCTGACGTTTTTGGCGTTATCGAAGGAACAGCGAACTGTATGAAAGTAACGATTTCTACAGTAGGAAAAAAGTATCCCATGGAGAACCTTGCTGAAAAAGTTCGGTTTCCATGGGATTTCTTTTGGTGGCAGGAGCTTAATTCTTAGTTTCTGCATTTATCGGGAATTACTGATTTTTCAACATAGCTTCCAGTTCGGCAATCCTCTGATGTGATTTTTGCATTTTCTGTTCTATTTCCTGATTTTTTTGCTCGGCTTTCAGCATTTCCTGCTGCATTTCTTCCAACTGTTTTTCCTGCCGCTCTATAGTTTCCTGCATCTCATCGATCATGTACTGCACGGTATTGCGATCCAGCTCCAGCAGTTCTTTCGAAAACATATCCATTACCCCCTGTATGTTCCGGCACATGTTATACAGATCCACGTACATCGGTTTGAACTCCGGCCAGCCATCGATGAGCTGCTGGATGAACTCCGGATCATCCTCGCAGAGGAAGGCAAGCCACGCTTCCAGTTTGTTTCTGATACCTTTATTGTGGAGTGTTTTGCGGAAGATGTCAAGTGGAATGAATATGTATTTTTGCAGAAGTTGCAGTTCCAGTCCGGTGTCGGACTTCTGTTCAAAAAAGTGCCGGTAGTCTTGTGGATATGTATGAAACTCCCGGGGGCTCTGTTCAAATAATACTATCGTATAGACGCTTTTTATATTTTTGTAGCTGAACTTTTTCTTTTTCTTGCTGCGTACTCTTCGGTACTGGCGGAGCAGCAGATCCGCGGAATAGCAGGCGCTGCGTTCTCCTGGGAACAGGTAGCCGATCTTCTGTACCTCCACATTTGCGAGGCTGCCATCCTCCAGCTCCACAACGATATCTGTGACCAGCAGAGAGGATTCATCAGTAATGCGTGTAGAGTCATTTGGAAGGACAGAGCGTATCTGAACTTTCATTCCGAGGAGCAGCGACAGAAAATTATTCAGCCGCTCCGGGGCATACTCTGGGTTCATCACCTCTTTGAAAAATGCGTCGTAAAGGACGCGGACTCCTTTTACACCACAGCACATGTCAAGAAATTCTTTTTGCTGTTCTTTATTCCAACTGTGGAACGTTTCGGATTTCTTTTTATCTGCCTCGATCAGGTGAAGCAGTTCTTCGCGTTCCCGGATCATCGGAAAATACTGTTTTAATCTGTTTGCCATTATATACCTCCTGTAAAATTTTTGATTGTCTGGATTGCGATACCCTGTTCGATAAAACTGCGTTTTGCGGATTATGCTCCGAATAGGAGCTTGCGAAAAAGAAAGATTTATGCTCCGAAGGGGATGTATTCCCCGAGATGGGTTTATTTTACTATATCTGTCTCTTATACACATCTGACGCTGCCGACGACTTAATAGGTG
>CAMTFT010000070.1 GCA_947071365.1 uncultured bacterium
GATGTAGCTCCGTCTCGTGGGCTCGGAGATGTGTATAAGAGACAGCCCTGTATCCATTGCTTCTGCAAGTGACCTTACCTTCACTACAGGCGGTGACCAGGGTACTTACTACGGATTCGGAAGCGTACTGGCAGGACAGGTAAGCGGCGCAACAGATACTACCGTTACAGCGATCACTTCAGGAGGTTCTCAGGCAAATATTGAGGCTCTTGAGTATGGTGATGCAGAGCTGGCATTTGTACAGTCCGACGTTATGGCTTACGCTTATGAAGGAACAAATATCTTCGACGGCGCAGCAGTTCAGGAGTTTTCCACAGTAGCCAACCTGTACATGGAGCAGGTTCAGATCGTTACCTGCAACCCGGATATCAAATCCGTAGAGGATTTGAAGGGCAAGAATGTTTCCATCGGCGCTCCTGGATCAGGCGTTTTCTTCAACGCAATGGATATCCTCGGTGCTTATGGAATGACAGAGGAAGACATCACTCCGACGTACGAGTCCTTCGGTGACAGTGCAGACAGCCTTCAGGATGGAAAGATTGACGCAGCTTTCATTACAGCAGGAGCTCCGACGACAGCCGTTACATCTCTTGGTACTTCCAAGGACGTATACCTGGTAAGTCTGGATGACGAGCACATCGACACACTGCTTGAAACTTGCCCGTACTACACAAAGAATACCATCGCAGCTGACGTTTACGGTCTGGATGCTGATGTAAATACTGTAGCTGTAGGCGCTGTTGTTATTGCACGCAACGATGTATCTGAGGATGACGTATACAACTTCGTATCCACCGTCTTCGAAAACGTGGACACGATCACAGAGGCACACGCAAAGGGCGCTGAGCTTGATCTGGAATTCGCAGCATCCGTTACTGCTGTTCCGTATCATCCGGGCGCAGCAAAATACTTCGAGGAGAAGGGCCTGACCGTTGCTACAGAATAATTCCTGTTTCATTTCGAATGCGTAATTTCACATTGTGATGCATTTAAGGCTGAGGCGGGCCACTCCTGTCTCGGCCTTTGTTATATCAGGGCGCAGGGATCTGCTTTTTGCCTTTTTCAGACGGTAAAAAAGCAAAGCGCAGCTCCTTGCTATGAACATTCAGGAAAGTGAGGAAAATGAATGAGTAAAGAAAAAGATAAAGTAGCAGCTACAACGGCCCCGCCAGGAGGCGTGGATGTCGGTACTGCCGCAGATGTGGAAGAGGTTATGAAAAAATACGACCGTGAGTCGAATACACGAATCTGGGAGGGTATACCAAAGCTGGTCATCCGCTATCTGATGGTTGCATTCTCCCTTTACAGCATTTGGGTCACACTGTTTGGAAAGGGACTTCGTGAGACGCGTCTGACCACTTTCCTTGGCATGATCCTGATCATCGGCTATCTGAATTTCCCGGCAAAAAAGGGAGACCAGCGTGTCAACCATATCCCGTGGTATGATATCCTGATCATGATCGTGGGTGCAGGCGGCTTCTTCTACTTCGCGCTGAATGCTCACAGCATTCTGATGCAGGCTACAAGAGTCACCCGGAATCCCTACATGGTAGCTCTGGCAATCCTGTCGATTCTGGCTATGATGGAGCTTTGCCGCCGAAGCGTCGGTATTCCGATTCTCTGTGTAGTCGGTGCGCTCCTTATTTATACCTTTGCAAATGTCCGTTTCGGAAAGGTCATTTATGACCTGTTTTACACCACCTCCGGCGTTATGAATACGCCAATCGACGTTTGCGCAAAATACATCGTCGTGTTTATTATTTTCGGTGCATTTCTGGAGCGAACCGGAATTTCCAGCTTCTTCATTGACCTGGCAAATTCCATCGCCGGTTCTACGGCGGGCGGCCCTGCGAAAGTAGCCGTTATCTCCTCCGCACTGTGCGGTATGGTATCCGGCTCCTCCGTAGGAAATACAGTTACTACAGGTTCTGTTACGATTCCTATGATGAAAAAGACCGGTTATCAGAGCGAATTCTCCGGCGCTGTTGAGGCGGCTGCCTCCACCGGCGGCCAGATCATGCCCCCTATCATGGGTGCTGCCGCATTCCTGATGGCCGAGTACATGGGTATCAGCTACGCGGAGGTGGCTTTCCGTGCCATCCTTCCGGCTATCCTGTATTTTACCGGTATTTACATTGCCGTTCATCTGGAAGCCAAAAAGCTTGGACTTCGCGGTATTCCGAGAGATCAGCTTCCGAAATTCAGTAAGCTGATCAAAAAGATCTACCTCCTGGCTCCGCTGGTCGTTCTCGTGGTACTCGTTTCCACGAACACCCGTACCATGCAGTTCTCCGCTGCAGTTGCCATTGGCGTGACGATCCTTGTCGGCCTGTTCAACCGCGATGACCGCATCAGCTTCAGGAAATGTATTGACGCGCTGGAAGCCGGAGCAAAGGGTACGATCACCGTTGCCGTTGCATGTGCGATGGCAGGTATCGTAGCAGGATGCATTACTTCCACCGGTCTCGCTTCCAAGCTGATCACCGCCATTGTCTCTATTTCCGGTGGACACGCAATGATCGCTCTCGTACTGACGATGCTCTGCTGTATCGTTCTCGGCATGGGCGTACCTACTACAGCAACGTACTGCATCATGGCAGCTACGTGCGCACCGATTCTGGTCAGCCCGGAAATCGGTATTCCTACCGTTGCAGCACACTTCTTCGTGTTCTACTTCGGTATCGTGGCAGATATCACGCCGCCGGTAGCACTGGCAGCTTACGCCGGAAGTGCCATCGCAAAGGCATCTCCGATGAAGACGGCCCTCACTGCTACGCGACTGGCAATCGCCGCATTTATCGTGCCGTACATATGCGCACTCAATCCGGCTATGCTTTTGATCGACGCCAATGCATTCCAGGTCGTACAGATCTGTATCACGGCTCTGATCGGTACATTCGGTGTGTCAGCAGGACTCAGCGGATTCCTGTATAAACCAATGTCTCCTGTGATCCGCCTACTCAGCATTGCAGGCGGCCTGACGCTTCTGATCCCAGGAACGCTCACCGACGTCATCGGCCTGGTACTGATCATTGGTGTAATCATTTTCCAGCGTACCACGGCTAAAGCAGCCGCGGCATAAATCAAACCAACATCCTGAAGAGCCCCCCTGCAAAGGCGGCTACTCCAAGACGGCATAGACAAAAACACCTCAGAAAAGATCCTGTAAGGAATCTTGCTCTGAGGTGTTTTACTTTATGAATATCACAAAACGCAAAAATCAAAATATCTCTGTGAATATCCTGTAAAGTCCATTCTGTATCCCTGTCCGACTGCACTATTATCATTAACTAGGCAATCCAATCCACAGCAGGGAAGAATCTGGCAGGGCGTATCTGTGACTATAGCGAGTCGTGCAAATGGTTAGGTCGCAGAATAGCGGAAAAGCCGTGAAATTTCTGCGTTCCAGCAGAAATTTCAGCAGGCACTGTCCGAAGAAATGTGCATCAGGCACATTTCTGAGTTGCCTGCGGCGGCTTTGAAGATATTCTGAGACCTTATCATTTGCCGACGCAGCGTTGGAACAGATACGCCCTGCCAGATTCTTCCCTGCGTCCGGTAAAATTTACCGTTAAATAAACCTCATCTTAATCTCCTCAAACTTCTCCGCCGTCAACAAAGCATCCTCCTTCCGCCCCTGAAAATGCACCACATACGTCCATCTCCCATACGGCTCGATCCGGCGGATTCGCGACAGATTGATAATGTAGGATTTATGGCTGCGCAGGAACTGCTCCGGGTCAAGCTTTCGCTCCAGCTCCGCCATACTGGCGGATGTCACGTAGCTGTCCTTCTCCGTATAGATAACTGTCGCATTGTTTTCCCGCTGAATCAGCACGATATCAGGAATCGAAATAAAGCTCATACTTTCTTTTCCCTTTACCAGAAGCTTATCGTGGCGGTAGCCCGACTTGACAATTTTCTCCTCCGGCTCGTAGCTCTTTTCCGGCTGCCGAAGCGCCGCGATCCGGTTAAGTGTCCTGTCTACACGTTCAATCGCAAAAGGCTTTACAAGATAATCAAACGCGTACAGCTCAAACGCCTCCGGCATGTATTCAGCATGGGCCGTCGCAAAAATGATCTTAACCTTCGGGTCAAGCTCCGTCAGAATTTTTGCGCATTCAATCCCATTCTGTCCCCTGATCCCGATGTCGAGAAATACGACTTCCGGCTGCTGCCGGCGAAATAAAATGACTGACTCCGTCATCTCATCGCATTCCGCAACGACCTCAAACTCCTCATGCTTCTCTATAATTTTTTTCAGAAGGAGTCTCATTCCCTCTTCATCTTCTATCAGCATTACCCTGATTGCCATCCTGCCAACTCACCCTTCTTCTCCGGCGTCTTTTCGATACCGGCTCACCCAGAATCTCCGCCCAGACAACTGCCTCCTGCAAATTTATGGGCGCAGGAGCGCTCCCATATGCCGCTCCGTATCGATTCGCCACGCCTTGTTCTGCTACACCCTGGCTCACTGCGCCCTGGCCTCCCAGCATCTGCCCGCTTGCGCTTTGCCGTTCATCCTCAAACGATGGCGTGCCGCTTTTATCATAGCCGTTACCGCCCGCTTTATTCTTTTTGCCGGATTTTTTCTTATCTAGTTTTTCTGTATTATTCTTCTTTTTCTTCTTTTTCGGCGGTTTCCAGTCGGGCGTTACCGCTGTGAAGCCGCCACTTCCAAAGCCTCTCGGTTTTCCAAACGTCCCAAGGCTGTTCATCCGCATATTTATCATATTGATATCATTTTTCAACGCAGACAGTTTCATCCTCCGCTCCCTTCTCTTGCTGAACCCCAAAGATACCAAACGGATTGTTCCGCACTGCGTGCTTTTACAATCCTACCCAAGATTCGGAATCTCGTGGTGTTTCACACCACTTCTTCCTCATCTTTGGGCGGGTCATAAGGTCAACCATCCACCTGTGTGCAAGCACACTGTGGATTCTGACCTTTGACCCTGGAATATATTACTCAATCGTCTTACTCTCAAAATTCTGGCCGCCGATAGTCTCCCTCATATCCGTATCTGCCTTGAGGTTCTGCAGCTCATAATAATCCATGACACCAAGCTTTCCTTCCCGCAGCGCATACGCCATTGCCTTCGGCACTTCCGCCTCGGCTTCCACTACGTAAGCCCTCATCTCCTGTTCCTTCGCAACGGCCATTGCACGGCGCTCCTCTGCCTTTGCCTGGGCGATATTCTTATCCGCCTCAGCCTGAAGGCTCTGAAGCTGTGCTCCGATATTTCTTCCTACATCGATATCTGCAATATCAATCGACAGAATTTCAAATGCCGTACCGGAATCCAGGCCCTTGCTGAGTACGCGCTTTGAGATGTCATCAGGGTTTTCCAGCACTTCCTTATGAGAACCGGCAGAACCTACGGTGGTGACGATACCCTCACCGATTCTTGCGAGAACAGTTGCTTCTCCGGCGCCGCCCACCAGCCGTTCCAGATTCGCCCGCACCGTGACTCTTGCCTTAACAAGAAGTTCAATACCGTCCTTTGCCACTGCGGATACATTTGTTGTCTCGATAACCTTCGGGTTAACACTCATCTTCACTGCTTCCAGAACGTTTCGGCCTGCCAGGTCGATGGCTGCCGCTTTTTCAAATTCCAGTTCAATACCGGCGCGCTCCGACGCGATCAGCGCATTCACAACGTTATCTACATTACCACCTGCCAGATAATGCGCCTCCAGTTGATTCACGCCCAGGTTCAATCCGGCTTTTCTTGCTTTGATCAGTGGCATAACGATCTTCGCCGGCTTTACCCGTCTCAGGCGCATACCGATCATATTGAAAATGCTGACCTTCACGTTGGCCGCCAGGGAAGATACCCACAGCCCCACCGGAACAAATACGAAAAACAGCACGACGAGAAGTCCGACAATGCCCAGCAAAACGATCCATACGATATTATTGACGATAAAATTACTCATTCTTTTTTCCTCCTCTTTCTCTTACTACCAGCTTGGAGCCCTCCACCTTGATGATTTCGATCTCCGCGCCCCGGGAAATATAGTTTCCCTCTGACATCACATCAAAATTGATATCATCAAACTTTCCGATGCCGGCCGGACGCAGATCCGTCACAGCGATTCCCTGTCTGCCCAGAAGGTATTTCAAATCGCTGGAGCTTAAGTAACCCTGCTCCTTTTTCTGTTCATCTTCCAGAATGATCGGCGTTTTCAGCTTTCCTCTGGATAACAGCCCCAGAATCACCGCCAGCAGGATACCGAGAAGCGCCAGCACCGCAATCGTAATAACGGTCGCTTCCATCGCCGAATCCGCCAGAGCAAAAACGCCCACCACAAGGCAGATGATCCCGCTCACTCCCGGTACGGAAAACCCCGGCAGAACCATCTCAATGCCTACCAGAATAAATCCCGCGACCAACAGCAGAATTCCTATTACATTTATCACATCCATTTGCGTCTCCCCCTTTCTGCCCTCCGCCCATCACGTAATTCTGCGTCTGCGGAAAGCGATTTTATTAACGACAGTTTACCGCAATATTTTCAAAAGAAAAGACATACCGCATCACTTATACACTTTCCATCCCAATCTGTCATTTTGAGCGGATGAACTGACAACGCCGTCCTCCGTCTTTTTTTGCGGACGAACTGACAACGCCTCGTTCCGTCTTTTTTCTCGGAAGCAGAAAAGAAAAAACGGTCTCCTCATCGCTGCTCTCCAGCCGTATGCTGCTCCCCGCTTCCTTCAGTATCGATGCAACAATGGACAGCCCCATTCCGTGGCCCTCCCCCTTTTTCGTCGTATAACCGCGGCTGAAGATCAGTTTTCTCTGCTCCTGCGGAATCTTCGGCCCATTATTCTCTATCAGAAAAAGATATTCGCTCCTGTTCTCTTCGATCTGCACCTTGACCCGTTTCTCGCCCTCATTCCGGCTGGCAGCCGTCACCGCATTGTCGATCAGGTTTGCAAGGATCTTGCACAGCTCCCACGCCTCCATAGAAAGCTCATTAAGCTGCGTTCCCACCTCAAGGTAAAAGTCGATCCCCTGCTGCTGGGCAGCCTCCATCTTCGCCTGCAAAAGCGCATTGACCGCCGGCTGGGACGTCCGAAGCGCACGGTTCACCTTCATGATATCCTTAAATACCGGTCTTAAATAGTCCCGGGCGCTCTCAAACTCACCCAGCTCCAAAAGTCCGTGTACGATCTGTATCTGATTTAGATAATCGTGCCGCTGCTCCCGCAGCTTCGCATTCAGATTTTCCAGATTCTCCATGCTCTCCGTATAATTACGCCGCTGAAACCGCGTCAGCGAAAAAAGTCCCGCCATAGAGAGCAGACTGGAAAAGAGCACAAGAAAAATTGAAATATCCAGAATCTCCTCCGAATACGCGATCAGATCACTCCAAAGCCCGATCAAAATACCGGTGCCCAGAAGAAATTGCATTCCATTCACCAGGAGAAACATCCTGGAAAGCTTCCGAACTGACATATCATTTGCCTCCTATACGACGATTATACGCTGAAAAGCTGCGGATATCCACAGGTTCTGTCTCTTATACACATCTCCGAGCCCACGAGACGGAGCTACATCT
>CAMTFT010000071.1 GCA_947071365.1 uncultured bacterium
TATTAAGTCGTCGGCAGCGTCAGATGTGTATAAGAGACAGCCCTTGTCCTCTTCTTGGACGATTTCGTCCTGAAAATCAAAAATCCACCCTCGAAAACCGCTTTGCCGGGGCGACTTTAAAAATATTGTGCTCTTCTTTGAAAAATCTGTCATTTCCTGAAAACGCGTTGATGGAGCCCTAAAAATGTGATTAAATGATACTATATCAAAAGATACCAGACAAATTGTTCCGCACCTTGTACTCCCACAATTCTGGTATATCAATAAAACTATACCACAATATGAAGGAGATTCCCATGCGCCCACGTCAGCCGTCAAATATACACAGACCTACGCTTCGTTCTTTTATCACCATTACAATCTCTCTGATCGTAACGGTTGTGCTGCTGTGCTCCATCTGCTTCTTTTACATCAAGACCTCCCGGATTCTGCAGGATAACTCCCGGGAATCCATCACGAACCAACTGGATCAGATCAACAGCCTGATCATGGAACAGATCGACACCATAGATTCCGTCATTCCTCTGTTTATGTCCAACAATCTGATCCTGGACGCTCTGGAAGCTCCCCTCTCCAAAGGCACACAGGATGACAAACGTTTTCTGATCGAACGGCAGATGTCCTATATCTACACCAGCACTCCGCTGTCCGGCAGGAATTTTACGAATTCCATTTATATCCTCTGTGACAACAACGCGGTATTTCACACATATACCTCCGGGACTCTCGAGGACGTAAACAGTAAAATCATCGAAATATCGAAGATTGTCGATACGTCTCAGACGGGGCTTATGAGCTTTCCTCTCGAATCCGACTCGGGACACATTTATTTCGCCAGAAATCTGTACAGCAGCAATACGGGCCGCCATCTGGGAATCATTGTCCTGAATATCGACTCCGCAAAGTTCATGAAATACTGTACGAAAACCATCAACCCGGAATGGTTCATCACACTGTACAATTCCGATATCGAAATACTGTCAGACAGCGGACGAGCGGCCCAGAGCCTTGACCTGAAAAATCTGCTCACACTGCCAAATACCGGTATCACCTTTCAGGAGCAGAAACTTTCCGGCGAGCCATACTATATCGCAGCGCGAAAGCTCGATGAGCTGAACCTCATCTCCGCAGTAGCCGCCCCAAAGGAACTCATGCTGCAGGATCTGAACGCAACGTTGAAATCCTACCTTCTTCTGTTGTGCGTCACGATCCTGGTGGCCCTTGCCTCTGCCATCATCATCAGCCGGGCAGTCACAAAGCCCATCAGCAAAATGGTATTTCACATTAATGAAATTTCAAACGGGTCGCAGGAAGCGCTGCCGCCCATGAAGCTGTATCAGGAGTTCGATGCCTGGGCAGAGGCCTTCAATGATATGCTGTCAAAGCTCGACGCATCCTACCGCGAAAATCTTCAAAAACAGCTTTTATTAAAAAATGCGGAGATCCGAACCCTGCAGTCCCAGATAAATCCACACTTCATGTTCAACGTACTGAATACGATCGCGTGGAAAGCACAGATGCTGGATAACGAAGAGATCTACCAGATGGTCATTTCCCTGGGAGAGCTGATGCGGATGGACATCCTGTCCAAAAATGATTCCTTTATCACACTGGAACAGGAGATCGAGTACGTAAAGCTGTATATTTACCTGCAGCAGATGCGCTTCGAAGACAAGATCTCCAGCTCGATCCGGATCGCCCCGGGGCTGATGCAGTATAAGATACCTGCCCTCTCTATCCAGCCTCTGGCAGAAAACGCCATCATCCACGGCCTGGAGCCGAAAAAGGGGAAAGGAAGGCTGGAAATCCAGGTGCTGGAGACAGACGAGCACAAAATGGAAGTCACGGTTATGGATGACGGCGTTGGATTTCAGGGCACTGCGAAAATGGAAAGTGACACGAAGAGCACTCACACACATATCGGCCTGAAAAACCTGAACAAGCGGCTGCTGCTCCTCTTCGGAGAGGATGCGCAGCTTCGCATACACAGTATTCCCGGCCGCTGCACTTCCGTCTCCTTCACGATTCCGATCACGGAATCTGAGTAAAATACCCTGCGGCAGGCCTCCGTTCCACTTCGGTTGGTGCTAAACATGTGCCACCGGCAACATAACACCGCCAAATTTGCATGCATACCCAAAGGGTACTTAACATAGCTGCCCGATTTGCTGCTCGCGGAAATAAATAACGGAAATATAATAGGGATATCAGAAAGGAACTCGATATGATATTTAAATTGTTGATCGTAGATGATGAAGCTACCATGCGAAAAGGCATTGCAAATTTCATGAACTGGGAAGCCATAGACTGCGAGGTGGCTGCCACGGCCAGCGATGGACTGGAAGCAATCGATATCCTGAAAGGAACCCCAGTCGATATCGTCATCACCGATATCAAAATGCCGGAAGCCGACGGACTGGAGGTGGCGAAATACGTTTACGAGAATCATCCTGACATCAAGGTGATCCTTCTGACGGGATACGCCGATTTTGAATATGCGCAGACAGCGATCCGCTACAACGTGTCCTCCTTTATCCTGAAGCCCACAAACAAAAAAAGCCTGTTTGAAGCCGTTCAGGAGGCTCAGAAATCCCTCATCATCTCCAAAAAGAATTCCTCCATCGCCAAAGAGGAGCTTGCCTTTCTGAAGGATCAACTTCTGCAGGAGCTGACCGACCAGCCCTGCACAAAGAAGCGCCAGGAGCGCCTTGACGAACTTGGTCTTTCTCTGGAGCATTACTGCGTCGCTGCATTCCAGATGACATCCTCCGGAGACGACATCGCATCGCTGAAACGAATTATCATCGAAGAAAAGAGAAACGCCTACTGCTACCGCTACAACAATCTGATCATCACCGTGTACTTTTTAGCCCGCCCCTGCACTGATGTTCCCGCTGAAATTCTGAACAACTGCCGGGAAATTGCAAAGATAGCGGGAAGCCTTGCCGAAAGAGACATTCTGGCCGGAATCAGCAATCCCCACAGCCATGCCCCGGAGTTCGGCACAGCCGTAGCGGAGGCCATCCACGCACTGTCGCTGACCTTCTATGCATCAGAAAGTATCTCTCTGTTTTCTGATGCCCCGGAAAACGACGCGTACAGCCTGACCGCAGAAAATTCCATGGATCTGTTTCGTTTCGAAAACTGCCTGAACAACCGGCAGTTTGATTCTGCTTCCAGTACCATCAACAGCATTTTCATGAAATTCAAAAGCAATCTGACCAATTCCTACGATGCCAAAAATATCTGCTCGCAGATCTACTACATCTGTTCCCGGGTGCTGATACAGAGCACCACGGACAACGCCGGACTGGAAGCGGAATATCTCTCCGAAATCCACCGTGCAGCGGATATTTTTTCACTGGAACAGACCATCCGCCGTCTGACATCCCTGACATGTCAGCGTCTGCTCGGAGAACACGGCATCCAGAACAAGCTGGCCTCCAGCGCCGTATCATATATCCACAAACATCTGGCGGAGCCGCTCTCTCTGGAAAGCCTCGCACAGGAGCTTCATATCTCCGCCTCCCACCTGAGCCGGACATTCAAAAAAAGCCGAAACGAGTCTCTGACGGAATACATCAACAGAGCCCGCATTGAAAAAGCAAAAGAGTACCTGAAAACTACAGATACTCTTACGTACGAAATTGCTGAACTGGTGGGATACCATGATCCAACCTACTTCTCTTCGATTTTCAAAAAATATGTCGGGGTTAGTCCGACAGAGTACAGGCAGGGGAGATAGTGGCCTGTCCCATCACTCACCTGCATCAAGATTATACAAATTTCCGATGATATACACTGGCCCACAATTAGACCAGTGCGTACCATCTTCTACAGCTTTCCTGTATTACATTGTCCTACGCTTTATTCAACGTCATCCTTCGTCAGAACAGATACCCCTGTATCAACATAGTCCGGAGTCACTTCTTCACCGTTCAGTGCTGCTACTGCAGCCTTGATTCCTTCATATCCCATTGTATCCGGATTCTGAGCCATGGTACAGATCAGTGCTCCATCCTTAATAAGCTGCAAAACTGCGTCTGATTTATCCATGCCTGCTGCAACGATCTGGTTTCCATCTTCAGCAACCGCATTACCTACGCCAACGCAGGAGCCTTCGTTTGCACCGAAAAGAGCTACACAGCCCTGTGTAATAAAGTTGGTAGCAGCATCCTTGGAACGTGCTGCATCACCGTCTGCATACTGTGTCTCAAGCAGCTCATAGTCTGTTCCTTCAAAAGCAGAGCGGAATCCCTCATCTCTGTCTACTGTGGATGTAGTTGCTGCATTTACAGAAACAATACCAATCTTTCCTTCTTCAACGCCTTTTTCCTGAAGCGCTGCAAGCACCTGCTCTCCAGCCTGCTTTCCTGCTGAAAAGTTATCTGTTCCAAGCTGCTGTACACACGGATAATTTGCAAAAGAATCCACCTGTACGATCTTCACGCCTGCCTCGTCTGCTTCCTGCAGCGCGGAAGTAACTGCATCCGGTCCGTTTGCCGCGATCAGAATCGCATCATATCCTCCGGCAACCGCATTGTTGATACACTCGATCTGCTTTGCATCATCCTTTACGTCAGGAGCGATCCATTTGTAGGTCACGCCCAGCTCCTCAGCCGCTTTCTCACATCCCTTGTCCATGTTGACCCAGTGCTGATCCATAGAGTCGATCGTGATCAGTGCAATACTGTAATCATTCTCCTGCGCTGAAACGCTAAAAGCCCCCATTGTCAGAACCGCCATTGCAGTACATCCCATTGCTGCCATCCATTTTCTTTTCATTGTTTTTTCCATCCTTTCTTTTTTTATATTAAAGCACTGTGCTTTAATTTCATTACTGTTGTTTTGGTTTCCGATTACCGGAACGTACGACCACATCAAGCAATACTGAAACCACAACGATAATTCCAATTACGATATTACGTATTGCCACCGGCGCACCAGCGAACTGGAGTCCATTCTGCAGAACTCCCCAGATAGAAGCGCCAATCACCGTACCAAGCAGAATTCCCTGGCCGCCCAATGTAGAAACGCCTCCGATTACTGAAGCAGCTACCGCATACATTTCATAGGAAGTACCTGCGTCCATCGTTCCTGTACCTGTACTTGCGCAAATGATCAGTCCTGTCACGGCAGCGCAAAATGCTGATACCGTATACACAACAACCGTTGTTTTTACAACATTTACTCCGGAAAGCCTTGCCGCATCTGCATTGCTTCCAACTGCATAAATATGACGTCCTGTACGTGTTCTGCTCAGTACCCAGTTGAAAACCAGCCATACAACAATGGCAATCCAGCACGCTGTAAATATGCCAAGGAATTTTCCACTGTAGAAAAAGGTACGAAATGCCTTTGCCCCGTCTCCGATAGAATCGGTGTTATAATTGCCGTTTACGATCTGTGCGATACCACGTCCCACAGTCATCGTTCCCAGCGTAGCGATAAACGGCGGTAATTTACATTTTGCAACCAGAATCCCGTTCAGGATTCCCATAACAACACACAGAACAACTGTAATCACTACAGCAACCCACGGATTTACACCCTTGGTCATAAGCGTAGCTGAAATCATACAGCTCATTCCCACAACAGAACCGATACTCAGGTCGATATTTCCTGTGATCAATACATAGGACTGGCCGATACCGATTAAAAGTGTAGGTGCGATCTGCCTCAGCAGATTTGAAATATTACGATATGTAAAAAATACCGGATTGATTATTCCAAAAACAATGCAGAGAAGAATTAATCCCACTGATACTGTCACAACCTGTCCCATGCCGCGGATAGCCATGATTCGACCTATCACACCGCTTTTTTCTTTTTTTAACGAACCCATTTCTATTCTCCTTCCAGCTTATTCTCAAATCTCGTTGCCATGGTCAGAATCTTATCCTGCGTTGCCTCTTCATGTGACAGCTTTCCTGTGATCCTGCCGTCGCACATAACAAGGATACGGTCGCTCATTCCTATGATCTCGGGCATCTCCGAGGATACAAAGAGAACTCCTATACCCTCCTGTTTCAGCTTGTTCATCAGGTTGTATATCTCAACCTTCGCCGCCACATCGATACCTCTCGTCGGCTCGTCAAAAATAACCACTCTGGACTTTCTGGAAAGCCATTTACCAAGCACAATTTTCTGCTGGTTTCCACCAGACAGGCTTCCGGCATCCACTTCCGGACCTGCCAGCTTTATTTTCAGATCTGCGATCTCTTTCTCGACCATTTTCCGTTCTGCTTTTCTGTCCACCCGGCCGATCCGGTTACACAGTATATCCAGATTCGGCAGTGCAATATTATCCATCACGCTGAGCCTCGTACAAAGGCCGTCCTTTTTTCTGTCCTCCGGTGCCAGAACAAGCCCTGCCTTTATAGCATCAATTGGAGCTTTTATCGGAACCTCTTTTCCGTCAATAAAAATTTCTCCGCTTTCTTTCGGGTCGATCCCGAAAATCGCCCTTGTCGTTTCCGTTCTTCCAGCTCCCATCAGGCCGGCTATTCCAACAATTTCACCCTCGCACAGCTCAAAAGAAATATTTCTTACCATTCTTCCGGCATTAAGGTTTTTCACCTCCAAAATGGTTTTCCCTTTCTTGCACCGCACTCTCGGGAATTTCTCCTTGATCTCACGGCCAACCATATGTGTGATGATCTCATCCATTTTCGATTCGTCAAATGGCATTTCTGTAATATACCGGCCATCACGCATGATAATCACCCGGTCAACAATATGCTTCAGTTCCTCAAGCCGGTGCGAGATATAGACAATCCCCTTTCCTTCGCTTTTCAGCTTGCGGATGATCCGGAATAATTCGTCGATCTCCTTTGAGGTAAGCGCAGATGTCGGCTCATCCATAATCAGAATTTTCGCATTCATTGACAAAGCCTTTGCGATCTCCACCATCTGCTGTTTGGAAACCGGCAGGTCGCCAACTATCATTTCCGGGTCTATGTCCATATTGAACTGTGAGAGGACGCGTCTCGTCTCCTCATTCATCGCCTTGTCATCCAACTGCCTGTTTTTTATAAGTTCCCGTCCCAGAAAAATATTCTCGGCCACACTCATATGGCTGCACATATTCAGCTCCTGATGGATGATAGCCACACCATTTTCACGCGCTTTATTCGCATCCCAGTCCAGCCCGATACTCTTTCCGAAGATTTCCATCTCTCCGCTATCCCGCGTATAAACACCGCTCAGAATCTTCATCAGAGTCGATTTTCCGGCTCCATTCTCCCCAAGAAGTGCAAGAACCTCACCGGAATTCAAATTAAAGCTGACCTGATCCAGGGCTTTTACCCCGGGAAAGCTTTTATTCACACAGCTCATTTTTACAATCTGTTGTTTTTCCATCATCTCTGCATCCTTCTTTTACATTTCCTGCATCAACGCTTCGAGCCGCGGAATACATTCCATCATCGCCCTGTCCGTATGATAGATACATTTCCACTGATTTCCGGTATCTGCAATAATCGGTTCACCCTGTCTCTTATACACATCTGACGCTGCCGACGACTTAATAGGTGT
>CAMTFT010000072.1 GCA_947071365.1 uncultured bacterium
CTATTATCCCTCAATGGAGATAGTATCGTTCTTTGGGAGCTTCGGTACTTCCTGCTTTTTCGGAACCTGCAGCCGCAAAATGCCATCCTCAAACTTTGCATGAACCTCTTCGTTCTTCACCTGCGCTCCTACGTAAAAGCTCCGGCTCATCGTACCTGCATAGCGCTCCCGGCGAATATATTTGCCTTCTTTATTCTTCTCATCTTTATCCAGGCCCTTCGCTGCACTGATGGTCAGATATCCATTGTCCAGCATCACCCTGATCTCATCCTTCTTAAATCCCGGCAGGTCGATGTCCACCTCATAGCCATCTTCCTTTTCTTTCACATCGGTCTTCATCACATGATCCGCGCGCTTTCCGTACAAAGCCCGGTCTACATCAGGAAATGAAAAATCCATCCAGTCATCAAATAAGTTCTCTCCAAAAATACTCGGCATCAACATAAATCATTCCTCCTTCTTATCATGACATGTCTGCCAATATATGCAAGGGCTTCGGTCGAACCGCTTTCCGTTCTTCCTGTGCCTCATGTTCTCTTTGTTCTATTCGTGTTATATCACGCTTTGTTAGCACTGTCAATAGGCGAGTGCTAATTATTTTGTGAAAAAAGTGTGAACACATTCATGTTCACACCACTATCCGACATTCATTGAACCTCGCAAACCGCCTCATACACCTGTCCACCTCAGCCTGAAGCTTTTTTGTCTGCCGCACTTCATCCTCGTACCAGATATTTTTGACGGTCAGCACCTGCGCCTTCCTGTCTGCAACGATCTCCGCTCTGCCTGCAAAACGCTCACCGTAAAGCAGCGGCAAAACGTAATATCCGTATTTTCTTTTTTCCGCCGGAGTATAAATTTCCCACGTATAATCAAAATCAAACAGAGCCCGTATCAGCTTCCTGTCCCACATCATGCAGTCCAGCGGGGCAATCAGCTCACACCGGGGTACTGTCTTCTCCGCCTGCTGCGCCAAATCCAGCCAATGCCGGTCTTCCACCCGGCAGTATACGGAACTGTTCAGCCCCTCCACCCTAAGCTCAAGAAGCTTTTCTTCCTTCAAAAGCGATTCAAATGCTGCCTTTCTCTGGGGCGCTTTCATATTCCAGATATTCAGCCACGCATCAGACGGGCGGTTCCATAAAAGCCCTACAGCCCCAATGCGCCGGAGGATCCTCCATTTCATATGTTCAAATTCATCCGGAAGCGGATCGGCTGCCTGAAGCACTTCTTCCGGGATACAGTTTTCAGCAAGATCATACGTCTTTCGTGTGCCGTTTTTGCTGTAGATAACCAGCTCACCGGTGGAATACAGTTGTTCCAGCACGGCCCGGGCAGCATTCGTCTTTCCTGACCAGTTCCCACTCCAGTGAATTGCAGAATGCCAATGCATCCTTCCGGAAACCGGTATGGTATCAGAGCTCACAGGGCCGTTCGCGCGGATATATTCCTTCACCTGGTCTTCCAGCTCTGCCAGCCCTTCGAATTGAAGGCCGCTTTGTCTGGCCGCTTCGCGGTAACGGGAAAAATACGGCCAGTCCTCTGCCAGAATAATAGAAAGATTCTTGTCTGGATAGTCCACCAGACTACGGTCCTGGTACAGCAGCTCATACAGCATTTGCTTCGAAAATCCCTTTACCCGCGACTGCAGCGTCAGCTCAGCGTTTTTTCCGCAGACATCCACCGGGTCGAACTGCAGACATCCCGCCTGGCGTACGAAATCCAGAGCGCCCTCTTTTCCTTCAAACCGATACTTCCCAAGAAGCCCCTGCTTTAAAAGTAAAAAACGTCTTGCCTGTAAATTTGTCAGTGTGATCATACGTGCAGATCCTCCCGTTATCTCCGACTGTTTCCCCTGAAATATATTGCCGCTTCAATTGTATCGCTGCCGCAGCACCATGGCAAGGATTAAATTACCGTCTGCGCCGGGGCTTCCTCTCCGTATTTTAACGTATAATACAGGCCCCAATCCTGGTCATTCGCCCAGGGATCATAAAATGCTGCCGCCCTTCCGTTCACACTCATTGGGTAGACCATCGCGCAGGATGCCGATCCGTCTTCCCGAAACAGGCTCAGAACAGCCCGCAGCGTACGATCGGCTTTTTCTGTATAATCTCCAGTGATGCCGTACTGTCCTGAGACTGCGTATGCATAACCCGACAGCGCGCTCCAATAGTGCGGGTACGTATCACCGAGACATTTCCTCTTTCCGAACCAGTAGCCATCCCAGTGACGGATCGCCGCCTCATTCATATGGTAATCCGGCTGAAAGCCCTGAAACAGATCCAGCAGCCGAAGCTGTTCTCTGGCCGCCCGACCGTATTTTTCTTCCTTCGTAAGAGCGTACAGCTCACACATACAGATTGCCGCCGGAGCCACGATACTCTGCTCATAATCCACCTCATGCGCCGGATAATTTTTCCCGCATTCCAGGATAAAATCGCCCTGCTCCCGGTAATGCCGCAGCAGCTTTTCCGCCTGATCCTTCCGGCCTGCCCTCTGGAATATCTTTACTGACTCAGCCATCGGCATTCCGATTGCATAAAAACGGCTTCCTCCCGCGTTATAAAAGTATTCCGTGCATTTCTCATATCGGTCAAGAAACACTGCATCCTCTGTCAGAAGATACAGCTCCAGAAAAAATCTGCTCATCCACGGGTAGTTGTACAGCCGAATATAATCTCTGCATCTTGGAGCATCGTTGAATACCTCGCCCGTCTCTTCATCAAACAGTTCCCGTAGAACGTATTCCAGATAGCGATCCAAACTTTTTCGCAGCTCTGCATCGGGATATCTTTGCAGATAATGCGCCATCAGTACGCCCATGCCAACCCGTTCTCTCCCCCCGTTATAATCATTTCGATGATCGTAGAACTGTCTGTGAGTCTCGTTATCATAAATCAGATATGCTCCCTTCAGATAACTTCCTTCCGCGACGCATTGCTGATGCTCTGCAATAAAGCGGCATCTTTTTCCGGCAAGCTCCCAGATGTCCGGCATAACCAGAAAAGACGTCCTCGATCGTCTTCCTTTCCAGATGATCTCATAATTGTACTCGCCCGTATGCTCCGGACTTTCCCGTACCACAGCATTCCACGCGGAGCCACCGTGCCACATCCTTGCAGCTTCTTTCGGTTCTTCCGACTTTACGCCCTCCATGCTCTCTTCTGGCTCACCTTTCTTCATACATATCGCAAGCTCCTCCAGTTCCCGCCGTTTCCAGCGATACGGCACCACCTTCCCTTCCCGCAGGATTACCGGTCTTTCTTCGCCGTCACAGCAAACAGCCGCGGTAAACTCTATCGGCCGTCTGCCTGTCAGAAGAAATGATTCCGACGCGATGCTCACAAAACCGGGGACTGCCAGCAGCCTCCGCCTAAAATCCTCTTTTCCGTCAAACCAGAACAGCTCCCAGGAGAGCGTAAAACTTTCTCCCGGCCCTATGCATATCGGTTCGGGATGCAGAATAAAAACGCCGCGATGATTACTCAGTTCCTCTTCCCTGCCCTCCGTAGACGATATGCGCTCCACACTGTATCCCTGCAAACTCCCCTCCCGCAGGACAAGACCGAGATGCGGTGTCTCTCCACCCATGCGAAGCGCCATGATATAGCTGCTGCTTCCGCCGCACCAGATATGCGTATTGCAGCACTGCGTCATACAGATGGCTGCCTCCGTATAATAATCAGGAAAAGTCACACAGATACCAAGCTCTGTCTCCCCCGTATAAATAACAAAATCCGTTTCATTCCTGAACGTGTATGTCTCCACCAGGCTGTCCGACAGCCTGCCCCTCATCCGCCCCCCGTTTTCCGGCATCGTCTCAAAGCCTGCTTTCTCTGCACCATGTCTCAAAAATTTTCTTGAGATATGCACACTCACACCGTCTCTGCAAATAACGCTTCCCCAGTGTTTTTCGGCAACACCGTTGCTACCTGTCATTTTACTTTTTTCCGCTGTCTCACCATTGCCCACCGCTTTGCTTTTTCCTGCTGTCCCGTCATCTCCCAATATTTTGTGGCTTCCCGACGCTCTCCCGGAGCTCCCTCCGGCCCAGTTCATCCGATACGGATCCAGTGGAGACCGGATCGCCGTAATCTCATTTCTTTCATTAAATTCAAGACAGAAATCCGAGGAAGTCTCCGTCATCCTCGCGCAACGCACCGCTTCTGTCCGTTCTTTTTTTACCTGTTCTTCTTTTACCTGCTTCTCTTTTTCCCACTCCTCTTTTACCTGTTCTTTTTTCATATTCATCCATCCCCCTTCCTCTGAAAATAACTATCCGGCATTCTTTGTCCCCAGCACCATATCATTACCTAAGCCTGCCAACACACAGCAGGGAAAACCTGCCAGGTTTTCCCTGCGTCCGGATTCGCCGCTAATTTACCCCTTCACAGCCCCCGCCACAACTCCTTCAATAATCTGCCTTTGCATCACCAGATAAAAGAGCACCAGCGGCAGCGTCGCCATCACCAGCATCGGGAAGAAGGATGTCCAGTTCGTGGAGAAAGGCCCCACATTTTTATATACCTGCTGCAGCAGCACCTGTTTTTCGGAAGACTGCAGCATCAGAAGAGGAGTCATAAAATCATTCCAGATTGCCAGAGTATCCAGAATCGCCACAGTGGAAATGATCGGCTTTAAAAGCGGAAAAATAATTCTCCAGAAGCACTGGAATATCCCGCAGCCATCGATCAGAGCCGCATCCTCCAACTCCCCGGGCACCGTATGGATAAAGCCCCGCATCAGAAAAATGGAAAGTGGCAGATTGATACAGAAGACATCCACCAGAATTACGGCCGTATGCGTATTCATCAGATCCGCAGCCGCCAGCATCCGGTACAGCGGGATAATCGATATCTGGAACGGAATGATCAGCCCCACCATAAAGACACCGTTCATGATCTGAAACAGCCTTCTTTTGCTTCTGGCAATCACATACGCCGACATAGAAGCAAAGATGATCAGCAGCGTAACAGAAATCACCGCAATAATCAGATTATTTTTCAGCGCCTGGCCGTACCCCATCGCTTCAATCGCCCTGCTGTAATTCTCAAAAGTAAAATGCTTCGGCAGTCCTAAAGGGCTTTCTGCCGCCTCCGCAGGCGTTTTGAAGGTAGTAACCAGCAGATAATAGATGGGAATCGCCATAATGAGAAATACCACAACCAGGAATATTCCATATCCCGCCTTTTTTGCTGTTTTTTTCATCCTCATGCCTGAATCGCCTCCTCCCACTTGTTGAAAAAGTATGTCAGTGTCTGTGAAAAGACAAATACCACAATGAAAAAGACCACCGCAAAGGCGCAGGCATACGCATTCCGTCCGCTGCTGAAACCCTCCCGGATCAGAGTCGTCATGATCGTCTCGGTGGCGTAGCCCGGTCCGCCCTTTGTCATGACAAAGACTGCATCGAACATTTTCATACCGCCGATCAGGCTCATCAGTATGTTAAAAGAAACCGCCGGGTACAGAAGCGGAAGCGTCACCCGGAAAAACTTCTGAATTCCGCTGGCCCCGTCAATATCCGCAGCCTCATACAGCGCACCGTCAATACTCTTCAAATTCGCAATATAAATGACCATAGACCAGCCGGTCCACTGCCATACCTGCGTGATCAGCACAGAATACAGAGCGATTTTTGCATCTCCCAGCCAGTTCACCGGCTTTCCGCCGAAAAATTGAATGATCCCATTCAGCAGGCCGCCGTCTGCCGAAGTCATAATATACTGGAACAGATAGCCGACCACCATAATACTCAGCACCGCCGGCAGAAACGTCACTGATTTCACAAAATCAGCGGCCTTTGATTTTCTGTTCAGGAATACCGCCAAAAGCACTGCCAGCGTGTTCTGACAGACCGTTATAAGAATCGCATATTTGATGGAATGCAGCAAAGCCGCCACCGTTTTTTCATCTTCAAAAATCTTCCGGAAGTTTTTCAGTCCCACAAAATGTATTTCCGGATTGTACACAGACCAGTTTGTCACGCTGTACAGAAAGCTCATGACTGTCGGTGCGATATAAAGAACAACAAAGCCAATGAAGGCCGGAAGGATCATAAGTAAATAGATCCTGTCTTTTCGTTTCGTGTTCATCCTTTTTCCCCACTTCCCAGAATAAAATATTGTCCCTTCGAAAGCTTTTGCATCACAGGAAAAGCAAATCCCCGCGATGTAAAACTAACGGCGCAGTGCCCGTGATAAGCGGACGCTGCGCCAGAGAGTATATTACTTCCCTATGTTACTTTCGTATTTTTTATCCGTTATTCCAGAGCATCCAGAAGGTTTTCATTTGTCGTGTCCGCATCAGCCAGAGCCTGCTGCACATCCTTGCTTCCTGAAAGAACTTCCTGCAGGGATTTGCCATAAGCCTCTGTTACCGCATTTCCGTTCGTCCATACGGCAGTCCAGGGAGCGTACACATTTCCGGCCTTGAAGGCTTCATCACAGTCTGCATAAATATCTCCAAGATCAATTTCCACACCAGTCACAAAGGAGCTGCCCGCATTATCCTTCGCAAGAGCCTGCTGTGCTTCCTCCGTACTCGTCACTTCCAGCACCTTCAGCGCTTCTTCCACATGCTCTGACTTTGCATTGATCGCCCATGCGGAACCCGGTCCACCTACCAGCCAGCCCGGCTTATCTGCATCTGTGCCCGGAATCGGAAACATTCCAAAGTCAATGTCAGGATTCTTTGCCAGAATCGTCTCTACCGCCCAGGGGCCGCACTCCCACATCGCAGCCTTCTCCGTTGCAAACTCATCCAGCGCCTGATCATAGCTCAGGCCCAGCATTTCTGCGTTCAGGCAGCCTTCCTCGATGATCTTGTACCACTCCTGAACAGCCGGAAGCCACGCTTCCTCCAGCTTGCCCTCGCCCTCATTAAACGACTCATCAAACTTCATATTCTCAGAATCAGAATAGAACAGGTTGTTCACAAGGCCAATACTCTGCTTCATCATGGGCTCATAGGACTGTGCGCCCATAGTCTGTGCCTTGATACCCTTTTCTTCCAGCGTCTTATGGATCGCAATGAATTCATCCCACGTCTTCGGTACGGAGATCCCATTCTCCTCAAAAATCTTTTTATTATAGAAGATTCCCTCGAACCAGGACTGCAGCGGCTCCGCATAAACGCCTTCGCCCACCGTGTACGCCTGAAGTCCGGAGTCTGAATATTTGCTGATGAATTCCTGATTGCTCAGATCCAGCAGATATCCGGCTCTCGCCAGAAGCTTCGTCTGGCCTCCCACCTCGATAATATCCGGGCCTTCTCCGGCCTGAAGCTGGGAATTTAATACGTTGTCAAAATTGTCCGTGGATACGAATTCAAATTCGATCTCGATATTCGGAAGCGTATCGGACAGATACTGCAGGTAAGTTGCTCTTGCGGACTCGGCATTGTAAGCCATCATACGAAGCTTTACCACCTCACCGTTTTCCTCTGCATTCACCGGAGAAACCGCCAGCGCACTGGCTGCCATTGCAGCACCTGTCTCTTATACAC
>CAMTFT010000073.1 GCA_947071365.1 uncultured bacterium
CTACACCTATTAAGTCGTCGGCAGCGTCAGATGTGTATAAGAGACAGTATCAAAAAAAGTCCGAAAAGGAGGAAAAGGTATATGAAGAAATTGGTTTCTTGTGTGGCAACAGCAGCTTTGCTCGGTTCTTTGACGGTTATGGGGGGTATGACTGTCGCAGCCGAAGAAGCGCCGGAGATTTCAAAGATTGTAACGGTACTGCCGAATGTACGTGGTGATGGTGGAACACATGACCTTGCCTGCAGAGCATCTGAAGCAATTGCAGAAAGTATTGACGCAGAGCTGGATATTATCGAACTGGGAACAGCAGTGACAGATTCTGCAAAATGGGAAGCTGCTATGTGTGATTTGTGTGAGGAGGACTATGATCTGATTATCACAGGCGGTTCTCTGATGAAGGATACGATTCAGATCGTGGCTCCGATGTATGAGGATGTTCCGTTTATCTGCTACGATGTAAATCTGGATTTTGATACAGTGGAAATGCCCAATGTTTACTCTATGGATTTCTATCAGAATCAGGCAGCTTACATGGCAGGTGTGATTGCGGCTAATATGACGGAGAGCGATTATATCGGTTTCGTAGGCGCAACAAAGATTCCGGTAATCTATGACTTTATGGTTGGCTTCATCGCAGGAGCTCAGGAAGTCAATCCGGATATCAAAGTAGCGGTAGCATTTACAAATGATTTCAACGATGCGACTCTGGCCAAGGAACTGGCTATGGCGCAGATCGATGATGGCGCTGATATTGTATATCCGGCCTGCGGTAATGCGGCAGCCGGCGTATATGAGGCAGCCCGCGACAAAGGTGTTTATGCGATTGGAAATGACCAGGATGTGGCGACAAAGTATGCGGGCAGCGATGAGAGTATCCAGAAGGTGATTCTTGCATCTGTTATGAAGAAGGTAGATAATGCCGTAACTACCGCTTACGAGCGTTACGTTGCCGGTGAGCTGCCGTTTGGAACACAGGAGACAGTAGGTGTGGCAACAGATGGCGCCGGAATCGTAAAGAATGAATATTACGAAGAAATGCTTCCGGATGAAGTGAAGGCTGTAGTATCTGAGTATGAAGAGAAGATTACGAATGGCGAGATTGAAGTTCCGACTGCAATCGGTATGGAAGCGGAAGAAATTGATGCGCTGATCGAATCTGCACAGTAATCTTGACAGAGCTTTATCAGCAGAAGGATCAAAAAAGAGAGGAAGGCACGTATAAATCTGCCTTCCTTTATTTTCTCAAAGAACTTAGGATTTCAACACACGGATGGGGGACTTAAAATGAGAGAAGGTTCGGTACAGCCGGTAATCGAGATGAAAGGTATCACAAAGATTTACCCAAATGGCGTAATTGCAAATAAGGACGTGGACTTTTCAGTGAAGGCCGGCGAGATACATGCAGTTATGGGAGAGAATGGAGCCGGAAAATCGACCCTGATGAAAATGCTTTTCGGTCTGGAGCGGCTGGATAAGGGGCAGATTTTCTTTCAGGGAAAACCGGTATCTATTACCTGTCCGGCAGATGCGATCGCGATGAAAATAGGTATGGTACATCAGGAATTTATGCTGGTTCCGTCTCTGACTGTGGCAGAAAATATGATGCTGCGGGAGGAACCGGTGAAGGGAATTTTTATTGACCGTACAAAGGCGGTTGAAGAGACGGTAAAAATTTCGGAGAAATATCATCTGCCTATTGACCCGCAGGCCAGAATCTGCGATCTGCCAGTAGGTATGAAACAGCGGGTGGAGATCTTGAAAGCGCTTTACCGGGGAGCGCAGATCCTGATTCTGGACGAGCCGACAGCGGTTCTCACACCCCAGGAAACGGAGGAATTGTTCCGGCAGTTGATCATCTTAAAAGAAAACGGACATACGGTGATTTTTATTTCGCATAAGATTCGGGAGGTAAAACAGATCTGCGACAGGATCACGATCCTGAAAAACGGTCTGTCCATGGGAGTCTATGAGGTAAAGGATATTACGGAGACCGATATTTCCAGGCTGATGGTGGGCCGCGAGGTGAAGATGAAGCTGGACAAGAAGTCAGCAAAGCCGGGAAGAGTGGTGCTGAAGGCGCAGCATTTGTGTTACGGATACGGGGAAGGAAAGCTGAAGGTAAACGACGTGAATTTCACGGTGCGAAGTGGTGAAATCGTTGGAATAGCAGGAGTAGAAGGCAATGGCCAGAGAGAACTTCTGGAAATGCTTACAGGGCTTCGCAGGATTCAAAGAGGAAAAGCTGAGATTTCCGGGCTGGATATTGCAAAAATGTCTATTCGTGAGATCCGCGATAAGGCAAAGACGGCATATATTCCACAGGATCGACTTGTGTTCGGAGTGGCGACAGAGGCTACCATCCGGGAAAATTTGTTGGACAACCGTTTGTCACATGAGGAATTTTCCAGAGCGGGCGTGATGAAGGAAAAAAGCCTTACTGAAAAGGCCAGGGAATTGATTCGGGAATTTAAGATCAAATGCGGCGGAGAGAAACAGACGGTGAATATGCTCTCCGGCGGCAACATTCAGAAGGTAGTAGTGGCCCGGGAGCTTTCGATGCCAAGAGATCTGATTATCATTGATCAGCCTTCCCGGGGTATTGATGTCGGGGCGACGAAGTTCATTCATGAAAAAATTTTTGAGCTGCGGGATGCCAATACGGCGATACTGGTAAGCTCTGCTGACCTGCAGGAAATTATGGAACTGAGCGATTCCCTCTTTGTCATGTATGAGGGAGAAATTGTGGCATATTTTAAAGATCTGAACGGGATAACGGAGGAAGAGCTGGGAGAATACATGCTTGGTATCAACCGACAGTCTGACGAGGAAATCAAGGAGGCATTTTATGAGCAATAAACAATTAAATCAGGTATTTTCCGTTGTAAAAACATTTCTTGCCATTGTAATTGCCATGCTGGTCGCCTTTGTGGTTATCCTGATCGTGAGTGAGGAGCCGCTGGAAGCGCTTCATGCGTTTTTGCTTGGGCCATTTACTTCGGTAAGAAGAATCGGGAACTTAATTGAAAATACGATCCCTCTGATCTATGTAGGGCTTGGTGTCTGTGTGCTGTGGGCCACAGGAAAAAGGACACTGTCCGGCGAAGGCTGTTACTATTTTGGCGGATTGATGGCCGCGCTTGGTTCGTTGAAGATCTGGTTTCTGCATGGGAAAAGCCTTACGGTGGTATCCATGCTGCTGGTGATCGTTGTCTGCGGCCTGCTGGCATTGCTTCCGATGCTGGTAAATTTAAAATACGGAACGGACGCATTTGTAGTGTCACTTCTGTTTAACTACGTAATGTTTTACGTTGGAAACTATATTTTCAGCAATTATCTGATGGATATTACGTCTACCTCATCCGGTTCCTATGAGCTTCCTACAGACAGCTTTCTGCCGACGCTGATTCATGGAACGAAGGTAAATGCAAACCTGATCTTTGCGCTGCTTATGATCGTGCTGGTGTGGTTTTTCATGTACCGGACAAAATGGGGGTACAGCATCCGCCTGGTGGGCCTGAATCCGAACTGTGCAAAATATATGGGAATCAATGTGTTCGCCGTATGTATTCTGGCTCAGTTTATCGGCGGTGGCATCAGCGCTTTTGGAGGCGGTATGGAAATGTTTGGCCGGAATCCCCGGTTTGCCTGGTTCTCTTTGACGAATATGGGCTGGGACGGCATCATGGTGGCGACACTTGCGAAATATAAACCGCAGTACATTCTGCTTTCCGCGCTGTTTCTGGGATATGTGAGAACGGGAGCAGATATTATGAACCGTTCTTCCGATGTGGCCAGTGAGATCGTTCTGATTATTCAGGCAGTCATGATCCTGTTTATCGGTGCAAGCTCGTTCCTGGCAGGCGTCCAGCAGAAGCTTCGGGTAAAATACAACGAGAAAACGGTTGAAAAGGAGGCGTGATCATGGGAATTTGGGGAAATATCTTTTCGGCAAGTTTTTTGTACACGGTGATTCGGGTTTCCACGCCCCTGATTTTTGCCAGTCTGTCATCCCTGATTGCAAGAAAGGCCGGCGTAACAAATATTACGATTGACAGCACTATGCTGATGTCGGCGCTGACAGGCGTTCTTGTAAGTGCTTTTACAGGTTCCCTGTGGTTGGCACTTTTCTGTGGAATGCTGGTAGGTATCACAATGGGAATTTTTATGGGGTATTTTCATATTATGATGAATACCAATATGATTCTTACCGGTGTGGCGATCAATACCTTTACGAATGGTGCAGTCGTTATGATTCTGTATGCCTTTACCGGAGATAAGGGTTCGTCCTCTATGATCAAAAGTCTTGGAGTGCCCGGAGTGGATATTCCGCTGCTGAAGAACATTCCGGTTTTGGGAGAGATACTGTCAGGTCACAATATTTTTACATACGTGGCATTTTTGCTGGTGATCGTGGTGTGGTTTTTGATGTACCGTACCCCGCTGGGTCTGCGCATCCGTGCGGTAGGTGAAAACAGCAGTGCTGCGCGTTCCGTGGGAGAGAATCCAACGAAGATCAAGCTGATTGCACTTGGACTGAGTGGATTTTTCGCATCATTGGGCGGCATGTACCTTTCCATGGGTAATATGCAGGTGTTTATTGTGGGAATGACCTCCAGCAGAGGTTTCATCGGTGTGGCAGCGGATGCTATGGGACGCGGAAATCCTGTAGGTGCCATGCTGGCTTCCCTGTTGTTCGGTTGTGCGAATGCAGTAGGAAATGTACTTCAGATCAACTCATTCTCTACAGATGTTGTAATGGCAATTCCGTACGTGGTATCCATTGTTGGAATTATCGTTTACTCCGCGAGAGAAAAGCAGAGAAGAGAAAGCAGGATCAAGCGTGCAATTGCAGAGGCGGAGCGGATGCAGAGTTAAGGAGGGCGGAAATGAAAAAAATACCTGTTTTAATTGATTGTGATCCGGGACATGATGATATGTTGGCGCTGGTGCTGGCGCTTGGGAATGAGAGGCTGGATGTAAAGGCAATTACAAATGTAGCGGGCAATAAGAAGATTGAGAAGGTAGTCAGAAACACTCTGAATATTTTAAATTACTGCGGGGTAGAGAAAGAAGTGGCGGCTGGAGCCCACTGCCCCCTGGTGCGGGAATATAAACGGTTGGATACGGATGGAGCACATGGTGTCAGCGGACTGGATGGCTTTGATTTTCCAAAAGAAAATCCACTGCGCTGCTCATCCCGGCCAGCGATTGAGGTAATGGCGGATGCTTTGAGGAAAAGCGAGGAGAAGGTCACAATGATAACGACGGGGCCGCTTACCAATATGGGGCTTTTGATTCGGGCGTTTCCGGAGCTTTGCAGAGAAAAGATAGAAAAAATCTCCATGATGGGAGGAACGTGCCATTATATTCTGACGAAGCCATTTATGGAATTTAATGTTTTTTTAGATGCAGAGGCATCAAAGATCGTGTTTGAAAGCGGCATTCCTATCACCATGTTCGGGTATGATGTGACGTACAGGACACTGCTTCCGCTGTCGTATCTGAAGCAGCTTGACGAGGTAGGCAACCGCACCGGGCATATGGTGTCCAGCCTTTTGCAGACCTTTGCCAGATTACATAATCAGGTGTGGCCCAGTGTGGATGGATGTCCGGTGCATGATGCATGTGCAGTTGCCGGTGTCATTGATCCCGGTATTGTTACAAGAAGTGAAAAAATGTATGTAGAGATTCCGCTGGAAGCGGGGGATCTTTCGGGGGCTACCATCTGTGACTATGCGCACCGCAGCGGTAAAACGGCAAACGTGGAAGTGGTATTTGAAATGGATAGAGAGATGCTGCAGGATATGGTTATGGCATCTGTAAAGGCGCTGTCATGACAGGGACTGTGTGGATCAGCTATGTATTGATTCTGTTTGCGGCAAATGTATTGGGAGCGGTGGGAGGCTTTGGGGCAGGAATGATCAGTATTCCGTTCCTGATACAGTTATTTGACGCAAAACAGGTCATCATGGCTTCCACTGTGACTTGTATTTTAAATTTACTGATCGCATGGAAGAACTGGAAATGGATTCAGTGGAAAAAGCTGTGGACGATCGTAGCCTGGATGTGCCTGGGACTTCCCATCGGCGTTTGGTGGCTGAAAAGCCTCTCTGTTCCGGTGCTGAAGCAGATTCTCGGCATTTTTATGGTAGTTCTTGGAATCTATGGACTGATAAAACTCCGGTTTTCGTATTTTGAAAAGAGAAAGCTGCCAAAGCCTGTTTTATATCTGGGCCTGTTTCTGGGAGGAATTGTTCAGGGGGCTATTTCATCCGGAGGAAGTCTGGTGTTGCTTTATGCACAGCAGGAGCTCCCGGAGAAAAAGGGCTTCCGGGCTACGCAGGCACTTTTGTGGAGTGTGATCAGCGTAATCGCAGTTTTTCAGTATTGGTATGCGGGAACTTTGACAAGGGAAGTGTTTACGATGGCGGCAATCGGTGCTCCTGCGGTGCTTTTGGGTATTTTCGCAGGAGGATTGCTGTGCAGGCGCTTAAGCCAGCGATCGTTTCAATATCTGATCAATGTATTGATCCTGGTGGCTGGTATCATCAACTTTATGGGAGTGTAATATCCAGATCGCGGCACAGATCCATAAAGTCCAGGAGCGGATTGGAGAAAAATTTATTTTTGTGCCAGAGCATTTGGAATTTACGTACGATTTTACAATCCTCCACCTGCACTTCCACCAGGGAGCCAGATTCCAGTTCAGGTACTACAAGCCTGCGTGAAATGACTGTGATTCCATAGTTGTTTTCCACCGCCTGCTTTGTAGTTTCGGAGTTATTGCAGTACCAGACCCTTTTCAGCGGATAGTTGTGAAGTTCCATATAGTCAGCAAAAATTTCCCGTACGTTTGTTTCGCGGGCAATGTAATTTTCTTTGCTGATCTGTTCCGCGGTGGCGTACTTCGTTTTGGCGAAGGGATGCTGCGGACTGCAGATCAGGGACATGGCATCGTCGAGAAACGGTTCGTGTACCAGCTCCGGATGGGAAGGCAGACTTTCAACGAGAGCAATGTCCAAATCATTATTGACCAGGGCGGCAGCCAGGTTATCCGGTGTATTGATATAGACCTGCTGTGTAGCCTGTGGGTAAAGTTCACGGAACTGATTTAAAAGAGTACTCATGAGACACGTTCCAATGGTAATAGTAGCGCCGATACGCAGTTCTGCGTCAATGGAGGTATTGTTCATTTTTTGCTCCATTTCATTAAATAAGGAAAGAATACTGTTGGCATAAAATAAAAATTCCTTACCGGCGGGGGTAATATAAAGCTTTTTTGACAGGCGCTCAAAGAGCAGGATATGATAATGCTTTTCCAGTTCTTGTATGGCCTGACTGACAGCAGGCTGCGCGATGTAAAGCTTTTTGGCAGCAGCATGCATATTACCGCATTCAGCCACAGCGGCAAATATTTTCAGATGGCGTAGGGTCATATGTCTCCTTTCGTGTTCCGTAGGCAGGACCTGTCTCTTATACACATCTGACGCT